>CAYSLN010000073.1:0-6745 GCA_964431825.1 uncultured Pirellulales bacterium
AACACATGGGCTTTTGGTGCCCATATTCCAGGTTCGAGTCCTGGCCGGGTAGCTTTGAGAAACTAAAGGCATAAAGTCGAGGAATAATCGGTGGCCGAAAGAGTAGCTATAATACTGGGCGGCGGAGTGAGCCAGAGAATGAATACCCAGCTGCCGAAGGTCCTGCATGAAGTATGCGGCCGACCTATGCTGGCCTATGTGCTAGATGCCTGTCGTGAGGTTGGCGTCGCGAAAATATACGTTGTGGTCGGCTTCGGTGCCGAGCAGGTAAAAGAACGGTTCAGTCAGGCTCAAGATGTTGTGTGGATTTACCAGCAAGAGCAAAAGGGAACCGGCCACGCCGTCTTGTGCTGCAGGGAACATCTGGCGGACTTTGAAGGTGAAACCTTGGTACTCTGCGGTGATGGGCCATTGGTCAGAACGGAAACGCTCAGCACGCTTATAGGAAAACACAGTATGGAGCAGTCAGCAGCCACATTGGCTACGGCGGTGCTGGACGACCCGACTGGCTATGGACGGATAATCCGAGATAAATACGGCAACATCCAGGGCATTGTGGAAGATACCGAATGCACCAGGGAACAATTGGGTATCAACGAAGTTAATCCGAG
Source organism: uncultured Pirellulales bacterium (assembly GCA_964431825.1). Lineage (GTDB taxonomy): Bacteria > Planctomycetota > Phycisphaerae > Sedimentisphaerales > Anaerobacaceae > CAYSLN01. Next base: position 612 of record CAYSLN010000073.1, read on the forward strand.
CTATTATCTCTTTGATAATAAAGTTCTTTACGAAGCACTGGGGCAGCTCAAGCCTGATAACATCAAGAAAGAGTATTACCTGACGGATGCGTTCTCCAGTATCATTGCGACCGGCCATAAAGTTGTGGCGGTTACAGCGGTCCGACCGGATGAGGCAATGGGCGTCAACAGCAGAGCAGAACTTAGCGTAGCCAGCAAGATTATGCAACGCAGGGTTCAGCAGGAATTGATGGACCACGGTGTCACAATCGTTGACCCGGATAATACCTGGATCGATGCGAGGGCAAAAATCGGACAGGATACCGTGATTGAGCCTTTCACTTGTATTCACGGCGAAGTCAAAATCGGCCAGAATTGTCGAATCGGGCCTTTCGCTTATGTCAGAGATGGAACCATTCTGGAAAACGACGTTGTGTTGGGGGTCTTTACGGAAGTTAAAAATTCAACTTTGGCCGACAAGGTGCAGGCACGGCACCACAGTTATGTCGGTGATGCTACCATAGGACGGAATGTGGACATCGGCGCTGGTGCGATAACGGTTAATTTCGACGGCAAAAAGGTCAGCCGAACAACTATAGGCAATGATTGCTATGTAGGGTCGGGCGCGATACTCGTAGCACCGCTTGTGTTGAAGGATGGCTTGAATATAAACGCAGGGATAGTAGTTTCACAGGAAAGTGTAAACGAGTTGGGCGGGAAGGCGGATAAGAATGTTTCTGAATGATAACCTGAAGATATTCTCCGGCAGCGGTAATCCGGCATTGGCTGTCGCAGTTTGTAAGTATTTGGGTATCCCACTCGGAGGCGCAAATGTCGACAAATTTCCGGATGGGGAGAAGGTAATCAGAATAGAGGATGACGTCCGTGGAAGGGATTGTTTTGTTGTACAGTCAACATGCAGCCCCGTTGATGAGAATTTGGTAGAGCTTTTGATTTATCTGGATTGTCTGCGAAGGGCCAGTGCCATGCGTATCACCGCGGTTACCCCTTACTTCGGATATGCCCGTCAGGACAGAAAGGACGAGGGGCGAGTGCCAATTACTGCCAAGCTTGTGGCAAACCTTATCACTGTCGCCGGTGCTAACAGGGTCTTGGCTATAGACCTGCACGCACATCAGCTCCAGGGGTTTTTTGATATACCCGTGGACCACTTAACCGGCGAACTGGTGTTGAGCAAGTATTTCAAGGATAAGAAAATACCCGATTTGACCGTGGTCTCACCCGATGTCGGTAACATTAAGACCGCAGCCTTATATGCGTCTCACTTGGGAGGAGAACTGGCGATTGTGCACAAGAGGCGGATCAGCGGCAGAGAAGTGAAGGCTTATGAGATAATCGGAGAGGTTGAAGGGAAAAATGTCCTGATGTGTGACGATATTATTGCTACTGCAGGGACGGTATGTAGTGCGGCCGAATTACTTGAGCAGCGAGGAGCAAAAAATATATATATCGGTGCGACACATGGTATTTTTGCTGAAAAAGCATTAGACAGGTTGGCCAAAGCACCGGTTGATGAAATAGTAGTTACCGACACGATACCACTGAGCGGGCAGGCCAAAGAACTTGGCAGTATCAAGGTCCTGAGTGTGGCTGCTATGTTGGGCGAGGCGATAAAGAGAATTCACAGAAATGAATCGGTTAGTAGTTTGTTTAGTTAGTTAAGATAAAACAAGTTGCGTTTGGGTTTACAGGTGAGCAGATTATGGGAAAAGAATTGCAATTAGTCGCAGAAATTCGGGAACAGACCGGCTCAAAAGCGGCGGAGAAGGTTCGTAAACAGGGCCGAATACCCGCTATTGTATACGGGCATAAAAAAGATCCGGTCGCTATCTCATTGGATACGCACAACTTTGTCGAAGGACTGCATCACGGGCTTCGGCTGATAGATGTAAAAATTGGCAAAGCCAAAGAAAAGATTATTGTCAAAGAGTTACAATACGACCATCTGGGCAAAAATATCATTCATGCGGATCTGATGCGGGTCGACGTGACCGAAGAGGTTAAGGTGACGGTTCCTATTGAGCTTAAAGGTACTGCCAAGGGCACACATCAGAGTGGTATTATTGAGGTGCATACAGACCATTTGGAAGTGGAGTGCAGAGTAACCAATATTCCGGAATCCATTGTTGTTTCGGTCAAAGAAGTAGATATTGGCGACGCTTTGCACGCTGGCGATATTGAACTTCCGGATGGCGTGAAACTGGTCAGCTCGCCGGAGGCATTGCTGGTTACCTGTCATTTGGTTGCTGCTGCCAAGAGCACCGAGGAGCTTGAAGAAGAAGTACCTATCGCCCCTGAGGTTATTGGTGAGACTAAAGAGCCTGAAGAAGAACAGTCCTCACAGAAGCAGGACGAGTAATACTTTATCGGGCAAGAATAGATGCAATGGCTGAGATTTGCCACGTTAGAAATTCTGCTTTTGGCTAAGCCATAAAAGGATAGATATGGATATTTCTAACGGGGTTAAGATTATTGTCGGCTTGGGCAATCCGGTCGCCGAGTATGTAGATACCCGGCATAATACCGGCTTCAAGGTTATAGACTCGCTGGCTGAGATGCTGAAAATTAGGCTGGCAAGAAGAAAGTTTGGCGCTCGTTTTGGATTGGGCGAATTTGCAAATAAAAAGTTAATATTGTTAAAGCCGTGGCAGTTTATGAATCAAAGTGGCCAGCCTGTTGCGACGACGATGGGTTTTTACAGGCTCGGCAACGACGATTTGCTGGTGGTAACCGATGACATGGCGCTTGAGCCGGGCAGAATTCGCATCAGGGCTGGCGGCTCGGCTGGCGGCCATAATGGCCTTGCTGATATTATAGAAACCCTTGGCACGAGCCAGTTTGCTCGTTTGCGAATCGGAATCGGCCAGAGCACGGAAGAATCGGCGGTAGATTATGTCCTCGATAGGCCGACAGAGACAGAAATGCCTCTGCTGAATGAGGCGATTGCTAGGGCACGTGACGCAGTGATTTGCTGGATTGAATCCGGCACAGAAATAGCGATGAATCAGTTTAATAAAGCGTAGAATCCGGGAGGTAATTAGTTTTGGAAACAGTTGAGAAGAAACTATATGAGGCGATGTTCCTTGTTGATTCGGCTCAGGCAGCGGCAGATTGGGACGCAGTCAACGCTGCTGTCAAGAGCATACTCCAGAAAGCAGGGGCCGAGATTGTCTCGCTGAAAAAATGGACCGACAGGAGACTTGCCTACGAGGTCAACCACAAAAGCAGAGGCACGTATATCCTTTGTTATTTCAGAGCTGATGGCGAAAAGATACGGGGTATCGAGAAGGATGTTCAGCTCTCAGAGCAGATTATGCGTGTTTTGGTTCTGGCTACCGACAAACGGCCAAGCGAATGTGTTGAGAAGGATATTTCTGCAGCGCCGCAGGAAGAGCCGCAGAAACCAGCACAGGAGCTGTCGAAGGAACTGGAGTCGTCAAAGGAACCAGAGCCGTCGAAGGAACCGGAGCCGGAACCTGCAGCTGAACAGCCGAGTACCGACCAGTAGACAGAAAAAACTGGAGTGTTTTGGGCTTAACCAAATAGAGGAGTGTAATTATGGCTGGTTTTAATAAGATTTTTCTGATGGGCAATCTGACTCGTGACCCTCAGCTGTCATATACGCCGAACCAGACGGCTGTGGTTGATTTTGGGCTGGCAACGAATCGACGGTGGACGGCTCAGGATGGCAGTCAGCGCCAGGACACTTGTTTTGTGGATTGCAGGGCTTTCGGCCGGCTGGCTGAGAATATAAACAAGTACTTGACTAAAGGCAGGCCGGTCTTCGTCGAGGGCAGACTGACGTTCGATAGCTGGACAGCTCAGGATGGTACAAAACGCAGCAGGCACCGAGTGACGGTTGAAAACTTTCAGTTTCTGCCGGGCCAGGCAGGCCCGGGTGCTGAACAGGTCCAGCAGAGTAGTGTGGACGGCCCGGATTCCGGCGTAGAGCAACAGAGCAGTGTTGATGATATACCGTTTTAATCATGTGCTGCGCAGTGCCTATTGGTTATTGCCTTAAGCAATAGGAAACCTGCGCAATGAAAATGGATAGGTAAAATATGGGAAAAATGCAAACAAGAGATAACAGAAGAAAACCAGGCTTTACAGGCGCTCGTGAGCAGACACAATGTCGTTTTTGTAGAAGGGGTATAGAATATATTGACTACAAAGACGTCGAGACACTTCAGCGACTTTTGACCAACCGCGGCAAGATATATTCGCGCAAACGCAGCGGTAATTGTGCCAGCTGTCAGAGAAAAGCCATGCGTGCAATTAAACGCGCCAGGTATATGGCTTTGTTGCCATATACTGCATGACCCGGGCCCTTGGAGACGAGTCACAGGAGATGAAATATGAAGGTATTGCTTTGTGAGGACATTAAGAAACTTGGCTGGCTTGGGGATGTTGTGGAAGTGACCACGGGATATGCCAGAAACTATTTGTTGCCGCAGGGCCTGGCGAAGGTTGCGACTGATGCGAATATAAAAGCCATAGCCAAAGAAAAAGCCAAGGGTGCTGAGCAAAGGCTGAAGGATCATAAACGGATTGGAGAAGCAGCCATAGCAGTCGAAGGCGCAGAAGCTGTATTGGCAGTCAAAGCCAATGAGCAGGGACATTTGTTCGGCTCGATTACCGCCGGCCAGATAGCAGCTAATCTGCGAGAGCAGGGCTTTGAAGTGGCAGACGAGGTTGTTAGGCTTCCCGAACACATAAAGCAGGTTGGGACGCATCCTGTAACGCTTAAATTCGCTGAAGACTTGACCGCCACCGTCAGCGTTGTGGTTGTATCCGAGGGTCAGGAGGCTACCGCCAAGCAGGAACAGGCTGAGCAGGACGGCGAAGAAGAGCAACCCAACACAGATTGAACCATACGGGACTTGCCACTGTTCTTGATTTCGTAATGGGGAGCCGACGTTGTGATTGGAGAGTTCAAGCAAGCTTTCGGGAATGGCGGAAAAACAGCAGCATAGAATCTTGATTTCTTGTAGTTGCGAGCCTGAAAATTCGGAATTAATCGTTACCCTGAATCCGTTTTAGGTCCTAAAATCATTTCATTTTTTCTGCCCGGGGGAAGATAGAGAAAGAGCTCTGTGGTTTATTAGTTATTAATGTTAAAAAGGGTTGACTTTTTGGGGCGGAGATGATAAGATAATAGTGTGTATATCTATGGGGGTCGTTAACTTAGGAGAGGGGAAGAATTCCAAAGATGTCCCATTTTAACACGCGTTAAATTGTTTGATGATATGTTGACGTAAGCTCAAACATCAGTGTATTTCAGCGGCGGGACAAGGGGGATTGATGGGGAGTTAATGGATAGCGGTAGTTCCAGATTTGTTGGATGGCAGGGTGTAGTGTTTGCCCTTGCGCTTATCGTGGCAGCTTGGCCTAGTACGACGGATTGTCGGGCTGCGGGTGTTGCGCTACTTCTCCAACAAAGCCCTGCCCAGGGCGGAACAATAACACCGGGAGAGGGGATACATCAATTTGAAGCAAACTCAGAGATTACTTTAACTGCAGTTCCACGGCCCGGTTATCGATTTGTTTACTGGCTTGGTGATGTAAGCGATCCGAGGGCGGTCAGTACCGCGGTAAATCTTGATGGATCAAAGGTTGTTATTGCGGTATTTGAGCCCTTTGAATATGGGCTTGGGGATGAACCAGAGTATATGCCTGCTGCTGGTGGTGGCGGAGGTGGCAGTAGCGGAGGTGCCGGAGGTAATGGTACTGGCGGTACTATAATTGGTGGCGGTGGTGGTAGCGGTGGTTTGTTCACCAGTGCTGCGGATTATGGCGGGCAGGTATTTCTCGGCATAGACATCGCGGAGCCGCAAGGACCAAGTACTCCAGGGCCAGGAGCAATAACAGTTGTGCCCGAGCCGGTCACACTCTTGCTGCTTGGATTAGGGGGCCTGATTTTTAGAAGGAGAAGATAGGATTGGGAGCCATCAAAGACTGCTCGAAAGTACATTTATAGTGCATTTATAGTACATCCCTGGGGTTCAAAACAGTCGGCTGCTATCGAGTAAAAAGGTTACAGGCCCATCATTAATACAACTTACGTGCATATGTTCCCTGAAAGTGCCCTTTTCGACGGTAACGCCCTGCTCGTTAATCAGGTCGATGACTTTTTC
>CAYSLN010000073.1:6845-10694 GCA_964431825.1 uncultured Pirellulales bacterium
GTATTTTAAGTTGAAAGTTCTGATTTTGCAAAAAATCAGTTTGTAATTTTGTTGAATGTTTTTTAGTCTGGTTGTTCTGGAAAGCAGATTAGCAAGTTAACATTTAGCTGGTTTTGCGGAGGCGAAAAAATGCCGGAGACAGAACCCAATTCCGTTGATATCGAGAAGTGGCTCAAACTTATCAGGGCTGATGGTGTAGGCTCGACTACTTTTGCCAAGCTTATTGGGCGTTTTGGATCGATTGATAAGGCCCTTGGGGCATCTGTTAGCGGGTTGGTTAAGGTTGAGGGGATAGGTTACAAGACTGGTGAGCGTATTGCGGCGACGCGGGAGAAATTCGATGCAGACGGGGAGCTGGAGCTGGCGAGGAAGCTTGGTGTTTGGATAATAAATCTTGAAGACAAGCGTTATCCTGCACTGTTAAAGCGGATTTATGACCCGCCGCCAGTGATTTATATAAAGGGGAGCTTGGAGCGGGGAGACAGTTTAGCTATATCGATAGTGGGTACTCGTGGTTGTAGTTTGTATGGGCAGGAGCAGGCATCGCGGTTGGCGCATCTGCTGGCATCGGCGGGTTTTACGATTTGTTCGGGGATGGCCCGTGGGATAGATACGGCCGCACATCATGGGGCGTTATCAGCGGAGGGACGCACGATTGCGGTGCAGGGGTGCGGGTTGAGTAGGGTTTTTCCGCCGGAGAATAGTAAGTTATTTGGGCTGATATCGGGATCGGGGGCGTGTATTAGTGAGTTGCCGCTGAGGTATGAGCCGAAGGCGGAGAATTTTCCGCCTCGGAACAGGATAATAGCGGGTTTGAGCCTGGGGGTGATTGTTATTGAGGCAGCGCAGAATTCGGGGGCGTTGATAACGGCGAGGGCGGCGGTGGATAATAATCGGGAGGTGATGGCGGTGCCGGGGAAGATAGATTCGCCGTTAAGTAAGGGTGGGCATAGACTTATAAAAGATGGGGCGAGGCTGGTGGAGTCGGTGGAGGATGTGATGGAGGCGCTGGGTTATATTGGTGAGCAGATAAAAGAGCATGTGAGCGAGGCGGCGGAAAAGGCGGTTAAGAGGACAAAAGAGAAGGTGAAGACGCCGTTGTTTGCGAGGGGAGGGTTGAAGTTAAGTGGCCATGAAAAAAGGATTTACGATTATCTGAATAGAGAGCCGATGCATGTGGATAAGATAATTATCGAGACGGATTTGCCGGCGGGGAGTATTAACGCGGGATTGATATCGCTACAGTTAAAGGGGCTGGTGAGGCAGCTGCCGGGGAATTTCTTTGTGCAAAATTAGTATTTTTTGGGGTTGGATTTTGCGGATATAGGGGAGATGGGTAAGGAAAAAATCAATCAAAAACGCAGCACTTGTTGCAGAATGTTGTGAAAGTTAAGTAAAACTTTGTAAAGATTTGTAAAATCGTGTGTTTTTTTTGTGATAATTGGGGGAGATATGCGCATTTTTTGTACAGTTTTTTGGAGTGCAGCAGATTTGATCGAAGTTCGTATTTCACTGGTTGAGTTCGGCGAAATCTGGGGTGGTTTTAACAAGTTCTGAGCAGCAGGCAGCACAAGTAAGTTTTATAACTCTCTCGAACTAGGCTTTCCAAGTTAGCTCACCTCAAGCGTTCTGGCGAGGCACTCGCGATTGGCTATTAAGACTTTAGCCAATCGTCTCGATTTGTTCGCGCCGGGTAAAAAACATATCTTTTGTTGATTCCGCCATGGCGATTGGGCTGAGTACTTTGTAAGACCAATCCGCTGAGACGATAAGGAACCCGCAAAAACAGCGGGACATTTCAAATTTGCGGTTAACGAATGGTTATGTCGGAATACACAACCAAATTTGGCGCTTGTATCTTGGAAGTCGATGCTTATAATTTTTTAGCAAGAAAGTTACGATTATAAAAATCAGCGGCAGGGATTGACAACCGGGGTGACACATAAGGATTAAGTTACGGAAAGCACAGGGAGGAAAACAGCATCGGAGAAATTGATGAGCGAAGAAATTACAAAAGTGACAACTAATAAAATTATTTCAAGCGGATTGAGGTCGATTGCAGCATCAGTTCCCGGCTTTGCATCGATAGGTCAAGCATGGAGTGAATATGAAAATTATAGAACTACGCAAAGAATAAAGGAACTGATTGATAATATATCTGTTGAAGTTGAGAATATGAAAAACCATGTAGACAATGTTGAAGAGGTATTTACAAATATTGCAAAAGAGTTTCCATCGCTATTGGAGATAACTGTAGAGAAAGTGAGAAAAGAATTTTCAGAAGAGAAGAGAAAAATTTATGCCCATGTGCTAGTTGGCTTAGCTATAGCGAGCGAAGTACAGACTTATGATGAAAGGACAGCCTTGCTACATGAACTTGAGACACTAACTCCCTTAAATCTAAATTCATTGACGTTGTTTAGAAGTAAAGAAATTTCGAAGGTAAATGACCTTAACTGGCAAACGCTTGAATTAGCAGGTGATATTAATGAACAATTAGAACAATTAGCAAGCTCATTTGCTAAGCTCGAATCAAGAGGATTGATAATGGTTACGTCAGTACCAACGCCTGGCATTGTAACTCTTTTTACCGATGGATTGGAAAAGTGGGCTGGTAAGTGGCGTGAGACGGAATATAGAATACTACCTCTTGGAAAGCAATTGTTGAGTGTTCTTGATTAGTGACTCGTATATTGGAGAAGAAGGAGAGAGAATCATAGAGTAGAAGACGAAAGATAGAGAAGGAAATTAGGAATGAAAAATGGCGGGTGAAATTCTAAAATTCACTGAGTACGAGAAATCGGGAGGTAAGGGTAGTTATGATAAAGGTGTTCTAAGCGTTACGTTGTCTGAGTGGAGTGAATTTTACGAAGAGGTAAGGCGATTCCGAGGTTATAGAGACTATGTTTGGCGTGGTCAACGGCGAGACGGTAATGAGTGGACTCTGAAATCTAGGTTTGATCGGGAAAGTAAGGCAGGAAATCGTAAGGAACTTTTGAAAATGCACCTGGATCAGTTCAGGAAAGCAACAAGGGGACGACGCGGAACAGACCCTCCAGAATTAGAGGAGGATGAATTGTGGGCACTTGGACAGCACCAGGGCTTAGACACACCCTTGCTTGATTGGACGGAGTCACCTTTTGTGGCGGCTTATTTTGCCTTCTTTGAAAAAGTAGACGACGCGGAACAGAGCGATGATAAGCGAGTCGTTTATGGATTAAATAGAGATATTAAAAGATGGTATCAACCCGCAGTAGGTTCGAGAAAGAAAGAGTATTTCATTGAGTTTCCACCAATAGAGGCGCATGAAAATGCGCGGTTTCTAGCGCAGGCTGGTGTATTTACAAAAGCACTTAAGGGACAGGATGTAAAAGAACGAGTCCAAAGATGTTATCATGAGAAAAACCACAGGGATCGAATTATCTTAGTTGAGATTTTCATTTGTGATAGCGTTAGAGAAGAATGTCTGAGGGATTTGAACGAGATGAATATTAACCATGCAAGTCTGTTTCCTGATATTTATGGTTCGGCGATCTTCTGCAATTTGAGTATGGAGATTTATAATAAGTAGCGGGTTGGGGCTAAACGTTATGAGATTGCTTTGCTCTTAATGTTTTAAAAGAGACGGCAACTCTCTCGAAGTAAGCCCCGGTGAGATAGTTTACACATCTCACGGGGTAAACTACAAGTCAGAATACAGGATACAGAATACAGAAGGGAGAAAAATCCGAAATACGAATATCGAAATACGAAACAAAACCTAAAGACGGAGCACTAAAATTGTGCATTGATTTGCTTTTTTGTCAGGCTTCAAAGGGCAGATGGTGTCTCGAAGGGTCCGTTGCAGCT
>CAYSLN010000074.1:0-10645 GCA_964431825.1 uncultured Pirellulales bacterium
TAAAATGCACCAGGGCTACCAATGTTCCCTTTGTAGCCGATGAAATAGAGGAATCTTTCATAACTAAATATAGGAATCCACAAAGTCTGCGCCCGATCTTGGACTTCCATGTAGTTGTTAAGCCTCTGTTGAGCAGCATCGTACTTTCTGTTCGCCATCGGGTCTCGTTCCAGATCTTCAAATGTTGGCTTTGGAGGAACCCGAGGCTGGCTGCCGAGGACCAGGTAATCCGTGTCTATGGAAATCTCATCAGCTACCGCACCGCCCCAATCTTCAATAAGTGCTTTTACCCTCTCTATGCCGTCGTAATCAATCCTTTCGTCGCCGTCAATGTCAAACTCACCAACAACAACGAATACGCTCGTCTTATCAGGGTCCCAAATTAAATTTGCAACGTTGTCTTCTAATGCAATAGGGTTTTTCTTCTGTGAATTTATAATGCGTGCTGTTGAATAGTTTTTCGCAACTCCGAATACCTCGACTTCAGCTTTTCCCTTCCCATCCTCGGGGATAGGTGTATGCCTGTCATAAACAGAGAAGGTTAAACCCTGGTAAACGTGGTCATCAATTCCAATACTCAAATGGACTATACCGGCCTGTTCATCAATCAATATTACCTTGCCGTCGGGCTGATATGCCGTTACTTCACGTTCCGGCAGGGGTTTAATCTGCTGAAGTCTCTCCAAGGCACCTTTCATCCTATCCTGGGCCATCTTTAATTCTTCGCGTGTTTTCAGCAGTTCCCATTTCAGGTTTGCTGCTTTATCTCTTTCCTCTTCTAACTGGGCCCTCAAGGTCTGAGCTTGCTGTTCAGAAGTTTGCTCCATCAGAAGTTTAAGCTCATCGTATTTTTCTGTAATGTCAACAACCTGCTGATGATATTTCTCCTTCTCAGCCAATAGTGTTTGTTCTTTTTCAAGACTTACAGTCATCGTATCATCAAAACGCTGCTGCAGTTGAAGAAGCTGCTTCTCTATGTTAGCTCTTTCACTAATAGTGTGGTCGAGCTTTTCCTGAAGTGCCTCAATTATCGAGGTTAGTCCAGTCGTATTAGGATCAATGTTCCCAACGCCGATATGTTTCTGTGCTTGCTCTAATACATTCACTATTTCTCTATCAACGTTGCCAACCTTGACCTCTGCGGAGGTTTCTTCGAGTGGACCTCCGATAACTAGAGACACCATTTTGTCAAGATAATCATTCATTGAGCCGAGCCTGCTTTTGCGAGGCTGCTTTGCTCCCACTATGGCTCCTATCTTTTGTCGTTCCTGCCTAGTGGCCAGTTCATCCATTTGGCGTTCTAAATCAGCATTTGTCGTCCTATATTTTTCGGCATTGACGTAATAGATGACTGCAACGGCGGTTGCGACAATAAAAAGCCCCACAAAGGTTATGATAGTATAAAGCATAACGTTGCTTTGCTGTCTTTTAGCTGCTGCCATAGTAAAACTCCTCGAAAATACCTACAAAATCCCCATTGCCACCGTTTTAGCTATATTATCGTCCGAAAACCCCTCTGTGTCAACAGAAAAACCGATTTGAGCAGGTTTTAGAGCGAAGTGAGTATGAAGTTTGCGGTTACCAGCAATCACATAGCCAGTAATTGGCGAAAATGCACAAATCATCGAAGTCAACAATAGCATTCATATTGAGGTCACCGAGGAGATTTGGCTCGGCCAATTGCCAATTGTATGTAAATATCGAAAAGTCTATAAGGTCGACGGGTTTTAAGCCGTCGAGATTGGGACAGTCTTCGTCGCAGGCGTTTCCTATGCCATCAGCATCTGAATCCGTCTGCTTAGGATTGTAAATGTCCGGACAATTGTCCTCGTTGTTGAAAACGCCGTCGTAATCTGCGTCTACGTCCACAATACAAACCCACTGACAATGGCCATCTACACATGCGCATGTTACTCCATAGTACCAAGCATCGAAGCAGTCCTCCCATATGCATGGTGTGGGATAACCTTGAGTCCCACAGACCTCATCGCTACAGCCACTTCTAAAGCAATCACTGTGGCTACTGCACGGCATGAGGTCACTCCATCCGCAGAACCCGGGGTTGCAATCTAAATCACAGGCATTTCCTATGCCATCACCATCTGAATCTACCTGGTCAGGATTATAGTCGTTGGGGCAGTTATCAGCCCAATTACAGATACCATCACCATCGGTGTCCAAACAATTGCAATCTTGTGGACAATTACATTTGCTTTCCCAGCTTTCACAAATACCACTTCCGCAATCAGAACAGATATGCGTCCAGCCAGCCATGTCTATTTCACAGTTGTCATCGTATGCATAGGCTGGTGGTATTTTTTCCAACCCTTCACAGCATTTAGAAACTAATACATGTTCGCCTGCTTTTTTGCAAGGAAGCTCATTACAAGGCCAATGACAATCAAAAACGTCGGACCAACATCCTATTCCGTTAGGTTCACATTTACAATAGTATTGCCACGCATCACATTCGCTCCCATCGGGGAATACACAAACACCATATTGCCCACCACCTAGACCAGTTCTTATTTCATATTCGTAACCTTGCTCTAAACAATATACAGCAGAGGGATTGGGGATGGCACTAATGGCGCGGGGAAGAAATAACAATACAGCTAACGATAAAACTAATTTCTGCATGTTTACCCCTCCTAATTACTCCAGATAGAGAAATTGTCACTTCGTATATTATTGCTTAAAAACGCTTCTAAGTCAACAAAAAACGATTGTAGTGGATGGAGAATAATAATCTGCGGTACTCAAGATTTGTCCAGAAGGGAAGGTAGTTGCCTGATTTCGTAGATTATATGCATTGCAGCAGAGTCGCACTGCTGCAATGTTGATGTGTGTATGCGGGCAGGGCGGATTATCTGAATGGTCAAAAATCCCAATTTGTTTGGTGCGATAAAGTCCTTTTGCACATTATCAGCCACGTAAACTACGTTTTCCGGTCTGGCTTTTAAGGTCTCCAGCAGCTTTTGGAAGCCGACCGGAGACGGCTTCCAAAATTCTCTGCCAAGCTGTTCAGTATAAACTATGCACTTAAAATACTGCTCTATTCCCAAGGCCCGGACTTTCAATCGTTGAGCTGGCAAGAAGCCATCCGTCAGCAGAGCTAACGTATATTTGTTGCTTAGTTGCAAAAGAATATCCCGACTGTCGGCCGGCAGAGTTATGTTCGGGACATGGTCACGGTAGATCTGGACCACTTTCTGGATAAGCTCGTTATCGTAGCTTATACCGAACTCTTCCAGAACTGCATTAAAGGTTTTTGTACGATTTCCGGTAGTGAATTGCTTCCAAAGAGCATCGAAGATATGCTCGGCAGAGGGAGTCTTGGGTAAATTGGCAAGAAACTCAGCAGCATAAGCGAAGCCGCTCCTGCAATATTCGATTTCGTCGTAAAGTGTGTCGTCTAAATCAAAAACAATCGTTGTTACCATAGTTTACCTCCCGCAAGTTCCTTTGTTATTTCAGGCTTACTTACGGGGTGACGCTTTGTAAATGCAGCCGAATTGTTCTACTTTGTATCCAAATCGATTTAAAAACGTAAAAATACCACGATATCCCTTCAATATCCATATTTGGCGACGGGCATCAATGGCCTCTTTGAGCTCTTCCCACTCCCACGATTCTATCAACGACACAAATGATTTATCGGGAACGTAATATCTAAAGATGTTTCCTCTGCTCCAGTCACCTATAACAAAATAATCACCTCTGGCAACTTTGCTCATCTTTATCATGGTATCACAATATATGGTATGATTCCTGTTGAAAGTTCTGATTTTTTTAAATGCGGTAGATCCATTAACCAGAATAACTGCTACTGCTGCTGACAGAACAATACCGAAAACTATTTTCGCATAAGGCTTTTCTCTCGGAATACGTATTAGCAAACTAACCCCGAGTCCGCCAGCTACACAGAGCAACGCATATGTAGGAAGCTGTACCGGAACATCTATAAACCTTTCACCTAAGAAGAGACTAGCCGCCCACAGAGTCAGCAGGCCAATACCGAAAGAACGAAACTCTTTCCGGCCAAACAGCTCTAACAAGCCAATCGCAACAAACGGTATACTGAGAAAGAAATTGGAATAAATTTCTCTTCCTTCCTTACGAAAAGCCACCTCTAAATTTATTGGGGTACGAGAGGCTCCCAACAAGCCTCGCCCGCTAAAGAAATAATTCTCATAGACCCAGGATATCACAATAACGACAGTAACTAACGCAGTAATGCCGAACAGGAAAAGTGGCCGCAGGCGTGGACGTACTATAAAGAAAAAAGGCAGTGCAAATATAGTACTCGGCGTCATAAGAAGAGACAAAGCAAACAGCAGCCCCGTGATGATAGGTCTATCTAGCAGCCACAATAAGACTGCTAAAAGCAAAAAGCACGTTTGCGGAGTATATACTTCGGCATATATCGAGTTTTGTATAAAAAGATAATGTGTCAGCAGAAATAAGCCTGAGATTAGGGCTATGATATGTTTTCGGCAAATAATAAAGGTTATGAAATAGACTGACGCTATGCTCAACCCGCCTAAAAGGCAGTTCATCAGATTTATTGCATAAACATCAGAGCCGGGCATGATGCGGATGAATCCAGCACCGAGTAAATAGTATCCAATATGTACTGACCTTGCCCCGAAATTTAGGTTCTTCATTTGCTGTAAGTAAACGGCAGAATCGCCGCTCAGCAACGCCTTTGTGCACAGAGATCCGAGAACCACCGAACTGGCCACAAAGAATACAATCCCAATGGGGAAATCTTTGGATTTGAGGGGTACCTGCAGCCTGTCAAGAAATGGAGCAGAAAAGCTGTTCAAACTTGCTTCAAACTTTTTGAGCATTAGCTTAGCATAAAACATTATAATATCGCCGTCTTGAATATATAACTGCCCCTTTTAAAAAACACATAGTCCCTTGTCATTTCCACACATGCTGGAATCCGAAAAACGCAACGACTTGATTTTGGCTCAAACTCCGGAAAGACAAGCACATAATGTTAATTTGATTTTTTAGAAGCGGCTCTATTATATTCTCAATATTTGCGAAACAATTTACCCCAGTCGGTTTTCATAAATTCACGAATTCTCTTTCTGCCAATTATAGGATACCACAAGAAGTCATGGTACAAATTCGAGGCAAACGGCGCCCAAACCACGAGGGGTGAATGGAGCAATGGCTTTTCAAGAAACCTCAAGAAGCCTTTCCGAAGCATCTGGTCTCCCCAGATGACGAGGCTTTTTTTCGTAGTAAAACCAAAATTCACTCCAGATATATCTTCGCCAATTATTTCCATGTTTTCTAGTCTTCCCACACCAAGGCCCATTTCATCACACATGCGAATATAAGGAATTTCCATAGGATCATAGCCCATCATTTTGGCAGCCACTGCATCAATGGCAACCGAATCGGCACTCGCGAGAACGTAATTTTTTATTTTGGGAATCATAGTCCTTGGACCTGCTCCATCGCCACAAACCGTGCCGTCCATCACAGCAAAAATTCCGGGATGAAGCTCCTTTTGCATAGTAACTAGGTCGACCAGAACTTCGTGGATGTACTTGTGTGCATAATGGCGGACTTCCTTTAGCAAACCACCAAAAGCGTTTTTGATTGCTCCTGTAGTTTGCGAATGGCCGTGTGTCTTTAGAGTCGGTAAATGGATGACATTCTTTCCTATAAACATTTTTGGTATCTCGATACCTTCGGGAAAGATTTGATTTAGTCTAAGAAGGTTGTTCTTGAATTCATACTTGACCCATTCAACCTCAGGCAACGACGTAAAGTTGAGCCCGTATTTTTTCAGAATAGGCATCCACTTATTATTGTGGGCACCTTTGATGGGGTTCGTAACAACTGTTTTATTCTCGATAGGCCAAAGTTTTTCTGCCGAAAATTTGTCCTCGACCAGGGTTTTTACCACACCCTCAACCTGCCAGGGTTGTGATGAGCAGGCTGGAAAGTATTTTGTCCAGGACAAGTTGAGCTTTATGAGGGTATCTATATCCTTAGAAATAAACTTCTCATATTCCGCAAGGTGCATAACCTCTCTGTAAGTGTCCAAAACCGTCTCGGGGCTGGTTTTCAATACAGCCACCCTGGATGTGTATTTTTGCGAACTCATATGAATAAAATTACCCCATTGTTTTAACAGAACTCTTTATTAACGAACTCATAATTAAGGCTTTCTACTAAATTTACGCTATACAAACCCTTATGTTTGAAGTATATATTAGCTTTGTGTAAATAAATGTCAACAGCGACGTTTTGTGGTAATATTTCAGCGGGAGACAAAATGAGAGATTATTTTTCAATAATACGACCTTCTCACTGGAGTAAAAACCTTTTCGTTTTAGTTGGCTTGATATTTGGCGGCAAACTCTTTGGCCCATCCGACGAGGTGCTGTTGGCTGTAGGCAGTGCTGTTGGAGCCTTTTTCTGCTTTTCACTGGCTTCGTCCGCAATCTACATTTTCAACGACATAATCGACCGTAAGACAGACCGCCTGCACCCTGAAAAGTGCAAAAGGCCTATCGCAGCAGGTCGTATAACGACCGGTTCGGCCACAACAGTGTCTGTTCTGTGCGCTGCAACGGCTATTATTGGCAGTTTCCTACTTGCTCATAGTTTGACGATTATTATCCTGGCGTACATTGTGTTGATGATTTTCTACTCGCTTTTACTAAAGAAAATGATGATTATAGACTGTGTGGTAATATCGATTGGCTTTTGCCTGCGAGCTGTTGCCGGAGCGGTGGTGGTGGGAGTGGTTATTTCACCCTGGCTGATCATCTGTACCTTTGCTTTGTGCCTGTTTCTGGGTTTTAGCAAGCGCCGTAGTGAAATAGCTTTACTCGGCGAAAACAGCGAGTCATTTCGTAAGACGCTCGCCGGCTATACACCCGAGCTGCTGGGTCATATGCTGGATGTAACCAGCGGTTTGGCAATTGTATGTTTTCTGCTCTATGCAACGGACGAAAGGACAACGGAGCTTTTTAAGACTCACAATCTTGTATATACTACCCCGCTGGTTCTGTACTGCATCTTCCGTTTTAGCGCGCTAATACAAGCAGGCAAATTCTCTGGGCCTGTACAGCTTATTCTCAATGATTTCCCGTTTCAAATTGTCTCTGCGCTGTGGGTCTTATCCTGTATCGTAATTATTTACGCCGATAAGCTTGGTATCACTTTTCCTAACATTTGGGTTCATTAATTAAGAATAAAGTCTACGAACTCATAACTACAAACTCATCATGGCTAAACAAAGACTACAAAAGGTCCTGGCTGCGGCTGGTGTTGATTCCCGCAGAAAGTGCGAAGATTTGATACTTGACGGGTCCGTGCGTGTAAATCGTAAGGTGGTATGCGAGCTGCCGGTCTTTGTTGATCCGGAAAAAGATGTTATTACCGTAAACGGTAAAAAAATACATGCTTCACAAAAGGTGTATTTTCTCCTGAACAAACCCAAAGGCGTGATTTGCACCAGTTCGGACCCGAGAGGCAGAAAGAAAGCAATAGACCTCGTACCTTGTAGTGAACGTATCTTCTGTGTTGGCAGACTCGATGCCGATACTACAGGATTAATTATCCTCACTAATGACAGCGAACTGACAAACAAATTAACGCACCCCAAATACGAGATGCCCAAGACCTACCTGGTTAGCGTCAAGGGCAAGGTTGATGGCGGAGCGGCGGAGAAGTTGAAAAGGGGAATCCGGTTGGCCGAAGGCAAAACGGAAAGGGCATCGGTAAAAATATTAAAACGCAGTCATAAAGAGTCATCGATTGAAATTACTATTCGACAGGGCCTTAACCGGCAGATTCGCAGAATGCTCGCGGGATTAGGTTATAAAGTAATCCGGCTAAAACGAACCCATATCGGAAAGCTAAATCTTCGAGGTCTGGGTGCAGGCAGATATAGAAAACTAAGCAGCTCAGAAATAGCGTATTTGGAAAGGACTACCAGCAAGTCGAGTACAGCTCGCAAATGAGATATCTACAAGTCTATCCGAAGGTTTAATTTCTTCGGCAGGTACACAAATATCCATATGCATCGCTTGACGGTGCCATGAGCGAAGGTATAATCGAGATGAATTTGGCATAACACATTTATTCAGTAAGGTGCAATTATGGCAAGGATATATGACAGACCGTGGGAAGATAGTGAGGTTGGGTCGCCGCACGGCCTCAATTTCACATTCAATTGGCTTTGGCTCAAATTGGGCATACCTGTTTTAATAGCCCTGTGGCTCCTATCGGGGGTATATATTGTTCGACCCGATGAGCAGGCGGTCGTGCGGAGATTTGGCAAGATGGTCAAAGTAACCGAGCCCGGACCACATTACCACCTACCTCAGCCAATTGAGAAGGTTGATAAGGTAAAGGTAAAGCAGGTAAGACGAATCGAAATAGGTTTTAGGACGATTAGTCCCGGGCCGCCTGCACAGTATAGATTTATGCCACAAGAATCGCTGATGTTGACAGGTGATGAGCAAATAGTCGATGCGCAAATAATAGTGCAGTACCAAATTAAAGACCCTGCAAAATTTCTATTCAATGTGAAAGATTTGGAAAAGCCACTGGGTGCGCTTATGGACGCCGCTGAGGTGGCCTTAAGGCAGGTGGTAGGTCAAAGACCGATCGATGATGTTCTGATAACTGAGAAGCTACAAATCGAGATTGATATCCGCGAGCTTTTGCAGCGAATAATAGACAACTATGACAGCGGACTAAAGATAGTGGAGGTGAAGTTGCAAACGGTTCGTCCACCGAAAGAGGTAGCCGCAGCATTTAGTGACGTCGTAAGCGCAAAGGAAGATAAAGACCGATTATTTAAGGAAGCAGACGGTTATCGTGAGGATGTGCTTCCCAAGGCCAGGGGACAGGCTCAGAAGATAATCAGAGAGGCTGAGGCATACAAGGCCGAGCGGGTAAAACGCGCTCAGGGCGACGCCGACAAATTTTTGTCAATTTTGAGGGAGTACGAAAAGGCAAAAGATGTGACCCGAAAGCGGTTGTATCTGGAAACAATGGAACAGATTCTTCCGGGGATACGAAAATTTGTGATTGATCCAGGAGTTGGTGGTAACCTACTGCAGTTTCTGCCTCTTGAGGAAGGAGGTTCAAAATGAACCGAAAGATTATCGTAACATTTTTCTTGTTAATCTTAATTGTGATTGGACTGGCAGCGTCGATGTTTACCGTAGATGAAAAAGAGCAGGCGATTATTACGCAGCTGGGTAAATACGAAAGAACCATCTCTGAGCCGGGTTTGAACTTCAGGATTCCTTTTCTTCAAAGTGTGCACAAGTTTGAAGACAGGATTTTAGAATATGACGCAGACGCCGCACCAATCATCACCAGCGACAAGAAGCACCTTGTTATTGACAACTACGCGAGGTGGAAAATAATAGACCCCCTGAAACTTTATCAAACAGTACGGGATGTATCCGGTGCGCAAGCGAGACTGGATGATATAGTTTTCTCGGAGATACGTGAGGAACTTGCACGGCATACGCTGACAGAAATAGTTTCAGTCAATCGCGAGGCGATAATGGAAAAGGTGCACAAGCAGTGCGACACCAAGGCAAGAGAATATGGCGTCGAGGTGATTGATGTGCGAATAAAGCGGGCTGATTTGCCCTCCGAGGTTGCCCACTCTGTTTATGCGCGAATGAAGGCGGAACGGCAGAGAATCGCCAAGAAATATCGTTCTGAGGGTGAGGAGGAAGCGGTAAAGATTAGAGCTACCACTGATAAAGAAAAGACCATTATGCTTGCGGAAAGTTACAGATTGGCCGAGAAACTAAAGGGTGAGGGTGATGGCGAGGCGATTAAGATATATGCCGAAGCGTTTGAGAAAGACCCTGAGTTTTACGCATTTGTCAGGACACTGGAAGCGTACGAGAAGTCGCTGAGGCAGGATACAACGATTATCATGCCGAGTGATTCAGAGTTTTTCCGGTATTTGAGTCCGCCGACAGAGTAAACGGCTCGCCTCAGCAACGGCAAATTCAAAACGCTAACCAAAAGTGAATTTGCATGCCCGAAAAAGAATTATTTTAGATAGAAAACGTGATAGAAGAGACTGATAGATGGGTGCTAAAGGTCGAAGAGGCATCAAACAACGTAGAGCTAAGCGGCAGCCCCCGGTAGAGAAAGGTGTTGTTTCCAGAAGCATCAAGAGCGGGAAAAAGCGAAAGGAAGCTGAAGCAGCCCCACGCAAGCAGATAACAAGCTGGCGGTTATGGCTATTTCGTACTGTTGCACTTATCATTATTCCGGCTCTCGTTTTCCTGCTGCTGGAGATTACACTACGCGTGGTTGGTTATGGTTTCCCTACAACCATAGCTATAAAGAGCACAGTAAACGACACACCTTCTTACTGTAGCAATGTCAAATTCGCGTGGTGGTTCTTTCATCCGGACATCGCCCGAGCAGCTGAACCATTTACTTTTCCCGCAAGTAAATCAAACGATACCTATCGAACCTTTGTGATGGGAGCTTCAGCGGCCGCAGGCATACCAGATGGTGCATTTTGTTTCGGGCGGATTCTGCAGGTGATGCTACGTAAGCAGTATCCACAAATAAATTTTGAGGTTATTACCGTTGCAATGCCTGCCATAAATTCCCATGT
>CAYSLN010000075.1:0-2527 GCA_964431825.1 uncultured Pirellulales bacterium
TTTCGGAGCTCAATAGCCCGCCTGTGCTTTCCCCTGTCAACGCTTCCCCACGCCCTTGCGAACTGTCGAGGCATGACTCGGGGCCAGAGTGGTGCGCGTCACCTTCTCTGTAAGACTCTTTCATTCTCTACTCTCTGCCGACTTTTATCGGCGCTTTCTGGGTGCCCCCTCATACTGTTTGGGGCGCTCGCTTGAATCCGATGTTCTATCCCGAATGGGACAGATTCTGCTTCCTAATCTTCAAGCTGAATGCTTTCGGGATCTTCACTTTCTGGTGGTATTGCCTGCAATGCTTCATGAGCTTTAGCTGCTTGGTCTTTAGGTACACGCAACATGCCTATTGCATGGGTATTCCCAGTTCTCGGAAAATTGAAGCGGCGACGTATCGTCAAATTCCATTTCGCGTGTTGACCGCGGACCAACATCCCTACCACGATACGATTGCTGATTTCCGTAAAACACATCTTAAGGCCTTAGCGGGCTTATTTGTTGATGTACTACGATTATGCCAAAAGGCAGGTCTGGCGACCTTAGGTCATATCTCCCTGGATGGCACCAAGGTGAAGGCGAATGCCTCCAAACATAAAGCCATGAGTTACGGGCGGATGGAAAAAACAATTCAGCAACTGGAGGCGGAGGTCAAGCAACTCTTAGAAGAAGCTCAAACCGTAGATGAGAACGAAGATGCTAAATATGGGAAAGGCAAACGGTTCGAGGAAATCCCTCAAGAATTACAGCGTCGCCAAGATCGCATGGCTAAGATCAAAGCGGCCAAGCAGGTCCTTGAAACTCAGGCTAAAGCCCAGGCAGACGCTCAGCAAAAAGAGGGTAAGCCTCGTAAAGGCAGGAAGCCCAAGGAACCGAGTGATGAGCCTGATCCCAAGGCCCAACGCAATTTTACGGATTTGGATTCTCGTATCATGAAAGACGGCGCCAGTAAATCCTTTGAACAAGCTTACAACTGCCAGGTCGCGACCAACGAAAAACAGGTTATCGTTGGCAGAAATGTAACCCAAGAGTCCAATGATAAAAAGCAGCTCAAGCCCTTGATTGAGGATGTCAAAACGACGACCGATGAAAAACCTGTTAAAGTCAGTTCCGACTCTGGTTATTATAGTGACGACAATGTGAAATATCTTGAGTCAGAAAGCATTGATGGATACATTGCTACGGGTCGCCAAAAACATAGTGAGACAGTTCAGTCTGTCCCGCGTGGTCGTATCCCTAAAGATGCAACCACTAAGGAGAGGATGGGTCGCAAGGTTCGCACGAAGAAAGGTTGTGCGACCTACTCAAAGCGTAAGCACATAGTCGAGCCTGTGTTTGGTCAGATTAAAGAGGCCCGGGGATTTAGACGTTTCTCTCTACGCGGTTTGGAGAACGTTACCTGCGAGTGGGATATCGTCTGTCTAACACACAACATTTTGAAGCTGTTTCGCAGTGGATTTCAAGTTCAGAGGGCCTCATAAGGTCCTTTCGGCTACAATTGGATGGCAAGCCGTAGCACGATTGCGTAAATATTGGCCAAAGTACTTAGAACCGTCTCAAAATCAGAGAGCAGGCCAAACGAGACAATATTTTTTGAGATATGAGAAATCGATCGATTCCACTGGTTTTTCCGACAGGCACCTAGTAGCTGAGCAATTATGACTGGCAACTAAGCAATCACGACAGGCGGCTAAGCAATTACGACAGGCAGCTAAGCAATTACGACAGGCAGCTAAGCAATTACGACAGGCAGCTAAGCAATCACAGCATGCAGCTAAACAATCACAGCATGCAGCTAAACAATCACAGCAGGCAGCTAAGCAATTACAATATTTCAGTAAGTTTTATGGTTCTTTTACCAAAAACTATGATACTTTTACTACAAATCACGATGCTTTTTACAGTGTTTACACCAACTTTTACATCGTTTTAAGACCTAATTTCTCAGCACATACCCGATCAAGCTCAAGCAGAGCCTCTTCCAGTTCCTTCCGATATCCTTCAACTTCCTCAGTTGTAGAATCCCTGGGAACCTCAATTGGCTCACCAAAAGCCACGTGTACCTTTCCGAAAGGTTTAACAATTATGAACCTGTCCCAGCTCTTAAGTTCTTTCCTACGCGTTGCTTGGTAGCTTACGGGAATAATTCTGGACCTTGTTAACTGTGCCACTCTAATTACCCCTTCATTTACTCTAAAGGCCGGTCCTCTTGGGCCATCGGGCGTCATCACGATATTATTTCCCGCCGAAATCTGCGCCGCCAGGGTGCGGATTGCCTGATGCCCCCCCCTGCTTCTAGAGCCCCTTACCACATTCTGCCCAAGTTTGTTGGCTAGTGCCACGCCATAATCACCATCCCTGCTCATACTTATAAGAATGGATAGCGTCCTCTTTTTAACGTTTTTGATATTATAATAGGTAAGGTAGAAGAGCCTGCCATGCCAGAAGGCAAAGATATTGTTACTCTCCTCGGTATATCTTTCAAAAATGTCCTGCCCGCTAACTGAGAGTTTGTTTAAGCTGCATGTGAACCTCAAAA
>CAYSLN010000075.1:2627-10619 GCA_964431825.1 uncultured Pirellulales bacterium
AGTAGCACAGATCGGCAGCACGGAAAGATACATTCCCACCAGCCAGAATTGTGCCAAACGGCTCCGATACAGCAAAGGCAGGAATGCTATTGGTATCAGAACAACGAAAGCCATTGCAATGAGCCAGTACTGTATCCTTGCTGCATCGTGAATAAAGCCAAATATTTCCGCTGGCAGAGAAGTCCACTGGCTGGCAAGCAAAAAAGAACCTCGTTCTACCACTGCCCAGGCGTAATTTAGTGGTTCTCGAACCGGATCCAAATAGAAATCTCCACCGTATGCTCCGTACCCCTTTGCATTGTAAATTATATGCCAGAGGACTATAACTAAAACAGCCGGAAGTAAGCTTAGTACGCGTCGAATCCAGTTTACACGGTCGAGACTGACGGCGTACGCGAAAAGATAAGCGAAAGTTGCGATGCCAGCTTCAGCTGATAGCAACGAGCCGAGCAGACAGAAAGGAGCCACAATGGCTGCTGCCAGAGAGTTATGCTGGCGCCACCGGTGGTGAGCGAGCAATGTAAGAATCGCAAAGAACAGTGATAGAAAGATGTTCCTATTGGCGACCCACATGGCGGGAAAATAGCTGTTGTCATCCAAAAGGTAGAGTACTGCTGCCAGCCCTGCTATCCAGTCGGGTCCTATTAGTCGCCGGTACAGGATGGACACCAGATATATTACCGCTGTAAACCAAAGAATGTTATGAACGTGCATCATAACCACCGAATTTGGAAACAAACGGTAGTCGAGCCAGTGTGTAAGGCTGGTCAGTGGCCGCCAAAAGGAAACCCGCAGGTTCTCATAGGTCCACCATGGCAGTACGCCGTAATTCTTGAATCTCTCAAGATTCTTGTCGGGGCTGACTGCTACGAAGAGGTCGGAAATTGCCTGGGATAAGCGACCGGAATCATCGGGTACTAAACCCACATCGAACAGCCGCTCATTGATTCGAGAGGGGCCAGCCAGCTTGGCGCGATGGTCCAAATCATCATTTAACAGTCCTGTTCTTAAAGCAGGAAGCATAATTATAAAGGCCACAACGGCCAGAAACACCGGCAGATGCCGGTGGTCCAAAACTTTGCGTAGTTGAACAAAAATTGCCATCGATTTTAGGTTTTTAACATACTGTTCGTCTTAAAAATGGAATTCTCATAATAAGTGAGGTGATCAGAGAACACACGATAAAGGCAATAACAGGAACTATAATAATTCCTATTAGAGGATTTTCGTCTTTTGCATGTTTGCCGAGTTTATTGCCTATATACTCAAGAATTCCGAAATGCAAAACATAAATTCCCAGAGTTGTGGATGCTACCCATGCCGCCGCATTTTTCAGAACACCTTTCTTTGGTTTTGCATTACGATCAATAAGATAGGCAGCCCAGAAAATAGCTATCGACATGACAACTACAGGAGGACTGAAAAAGTCAAAAATATTCCTGTTGTTTATCTTACCCTGCGTTTCAATAAAGACATCTGTGAGCATAGAGATGTAGAACGCACAAAGTACCAAGGCTGCGACAAGGTATCTGGACGGTATTTTTTTCGGGTCAATAAAACGTAGTTGGTAACCGCACAGATAGTAACCAATAAAGGGGAGAAACATGGTAAAAATTGACTTTTGGTTGCTCCAGAACAGGATATTGACCTGAGAATAAGCGCCTGCCAAAATGAATATTATGGCGATTAGAATGATTCTTTCTTTAAGGCAAGAGTGCCTGATATAGGTGCGGAGCATGGGTGTTATAAGATACAGTCCTGCTATCATATATAGAAACCACAGATGATAGTATGGTTCCCCTGTTAAAATAAGTTTTATTACATATCTTATTGTTAGTTCTTCATGACCAATTACTTGTCTGACTACAAGGTAGACGAAACTCCAGAACACCAAAGGAACGCCTATTCTATGCATGCGCCTTTTGTAGAAAGATACTGCAGTTTCGTTTCTGGAGTCATCGAGAAGCAATGCCCCACTTATCATTACAAACACAGGAATGCACCACAGACACGAAAAGTAAATCCCATGGCAAATCCACCAATTTAGGCTAAAGGTCTCAAGGTTTAGTGCTGTCCATATGGTGACATGAGCCGCAACAACTGTAAAAATCGCAAGAATTCGCAGATAGTTAATGTACTGAATACTCATGGATTTATCACGCGACATTACAAAACTCCTGGCGATATTT
The DNA here is from genome assembly GCA_964431825.1 of uncultured Pirellulales bacterium. GTDB lineage: Bacteria > Planctomycetota > Phycisphaerae > Sedimentisphaerales > Anaerobacaceae > CAYSLN01. The sequence goes on from CAYSLN010000075.1 coordinate 4,817, forward strand.
TCTTATCATTCCTGTCTGGGCTTCGTATGTTATCATTATAATCTCATGTTGTAAACAGCATGGTGTATTTGTATTGTGTTGAGTTCAATGTGTCTTGCGTAAAAGCCGTGGAGCAGAAATAAGATTTGGTTCGAGAGGCAGCGTGATGGAGAACATAGGCAGGAACCTCACGGTGACAAAAAACGAAGCTTAGTTGCTCGGATACCCCAGCCAAGTCATGAAGCGGAGCCGAAGAAGTCGAATTCGGGACCGAACTGTTGAAAATAGAACAGTGGATAAGCCCGTTTAAAAACGAACAGGGGCAGCATTAAAACAACACCGATGTATGGTATCACCAGAAAGCAGGCGGCACAGCAGCAGGTGACGCAAACAGCAGCCAGAATAATAGCGCCAATAGCTATCGATATGACTATCTGGAATAAGATATAGAGTGTGAAACGGAGTTTGTTTCTTGAAAGTACAACGAGGAATTCCCGCCAGGCATTGACACAACTTGTTGTTCGCAAAAACATAATCGGGACTACGAAATCTGTTGTGAATTTCAGTACCAATATAAACATCACGAGCAGCGTGATAAACACCAGAGTACTTAGAAGTATGACTGTTACTGAAAGGACGTTTTGAACAACCTTAGTTGTAAAGAAAAACGCAATCACAAAGATGAACATACAGAAAAGAACCGACGCCAGAAAGCCGATTACTCCGAGGGCTATTCTAAAGAGAAACAGGCTGTTGGCATGTTCTCGGAATTTTGTCCAGGGGATTTTGACCTCAGCTTTGTTTCCGACGACGCAGTGCAGGAACATGAATCGCCCTCGGCTGCTCAGCCATGTGATTAAAAGCCATAGTATTATTGATACAATTACCGCCACTATAACCAAAGGAATAAGCCAGCAGAAGTTGTCGATGATGAATTCTTTTGCCTGGTCGATAGTGGATTCGAAGCCCATATGTTCTCTGGAAGAGAAATTAAACCTGGGGCCACCTCCACCTCCTTTGCTCATGTTTGCCAGCCAGGCGCAGAAGCCGATGACAAACCATCTGCCTAAATCAAATGGCCTGAAAAGGACGGTTTTTACCCTTTCGATTGCAGGACTGATTGGGTCTAACGCGCTTATGCTGGGACTTTGCTCAGTCATAAGATAAGTCCTCCAATATAGATGAGCCAGTTAATGAAAGCGGCCGTCGAAAGTACTACTACCAAAGACAAGGCTACATCTGTTAGTCGTTTATTAATTCTCTTGGGATAAATTGTCAAGACACATATTCTATATGGAATCTGTAGACAAATGAAGGCAAAAATCAGTGGTCCCAGAATGTGAAATTTTAGGCTATCGAGAAAATTACCGTGTGCCAGTGAACAGAAAGAGCGAGATAAGCCACACAGTGCGCATTTAATGCCAAAGGTCTGATATAGCAAGCAGCGTACGGGCCATTTGAACCCGAAGAGGTAAAGCCCCCTCTCGTCGGTATGGAAGAGCAATGATACAATCAAACTGGCGATACACAAAACAAGTATGATTGTATGATGTGTTTTTTGGACATCCTGAAAGCCCTGAGGCTGGCTGACTTTTGAACAAGCCGATAAACAGGTTGAGTTCATATATGTGTCCGTATTTTTTCGATTATGATTCGGTCCACTATTCACTAACCATGATTCACGCTTGCGGCTTTTCCTGCTGCTGTTTGAGCTGGCGCAATTCCTTTTGAATCGGCCATGTAGCAAAGGCAAGGACGAAAGCCATAATTATATTCGCTATTGGTACGAGCATTAGCAGACCAAGAGCCCAGCAGTAGCCGGCCTTGGAGAAGATCTTGCAACAGATCAATATTTTTACAGCCAGTGCTATCAGACCTATAAGAATTCCGAACATAATTAACAATACTACGAACACAGGCTCTATATCCGGACCGTGGGGGAAACAAACAGATTCCATATTCTTTCCTTTCAATTGGTTTAATAAGTTAGCTTAACCAGAAGACTTGTAGTATAGCAAATAGACGTTTCTTTACAACAATAATTTGGTTTTAAGTGCCGATGTACAGCAAAAGCATAGCAGTTCCACAGCATTGCTGGATTTGCTAATCAGGTAGTTTGAATTGTGTTGCATATCTGTACTTAGTCTGATAGAGCAGCCAAAGGGCTTGCACAGTGGCGTGCTGATTGCTGCTTGGCTGACTTAGATTTAAGACTGGTCTGCGACCAGAAGTGAAAATGAACCATTTGTCATTCCAACCACCGTCATGTTGCTGGTTTGCAATTATCCTTTCTATCCATCGGCGATGGATTTTTTGGCCAAAGCCGGCTTTCATAATAAAAGCAACTTTTTGAATATAAATATCAACAACAGCGAGATCGATATATAAAGAGACAGTAATTCTACCACAGAGGTGCTCAATAAGAAGGTCGAGTTCATCGTTAGGGCCTTTTGCTCGGCGAAGGTGTATAAGGGCCCAGAGTTGATGTGTCAGTTTCCGGCCATGCCAGTGCTCGGAATCGAAAAGCCTTAATTGCTGTGGTGTTACATTAGCACTTTCAGGTGCAATAGCGTATAGGGTCCACTTGTTGTCGATATTTTCTTGCTCAATGGTTTTATTTAAATCCGAACCTGTTACGGGATGATTTGGGTCTAAGAGGCGTTTCCAACAATCAGGACGGGATGGCTTTGCCATAAATGATTTGACTATGCCGGAATAAAGTGGGTCTAGATGCATTGTATCAATATCCTGCAGCATTCGGATAAGAGCGATATTTTTCTTGGCAAGGATTTCTCGCTGGTGCAGTTCGACCCAGATACGTCCGTTTTCAATTGCAAGGTTAATATTCTGGGCGAAGGTTTGGTGGTTTGTTAATGGTAGATTGTTATAGATACACATGACCAAGATGCCGATGGTTAGAACTATTATCACTATTAGCAGCAATCGGACAGCAATCTTGGAGATTTTGCGTAGCTTGAGTCCTGGTAGTTGAGATAGAGCTCTCTGCTTATGTGGGGACATGCTTGCCTCTGAAGTAGCAAAAGTGTTTTTGGGCTCGTATATAATTGTTTTGCTTTTTTAGTTTTTCTCGGAAGACAACCGATATTAATCTATGGAATATAACATTTCTCCTTCAGCCATACAATAATACTAAACCTTCACACCAGTACAAACTCATAATAGTTCAAAGATGTGTGATGTCAAGCTCATGCGGCAGCTTCTCTAAGGGGCAGCCAGGACATCTGGCCTTTGGCCTACAGAATTCTTTGCCGAGTTTTACCAATAGCGCATGGTACTCGTTGAAGAGCTGTGTATCCTGTGGTAAATTTGACTGAAATAATTCTCGCAGTTGTTCGTAATCGGCACCCGGCTCTATTAACCCGTGGCGGGCAGCTATCCGAGCGGTGTAGGCATCCACAACAAAAGTAGTCCTTTTAAAGGCGTAGAGTAAAATCGAATCGGCCGTCTCAGGGCCAATACCTTTTATAGCTAAAAGTTCGGATCTTAACTGGCTGGTGTCGACACTTTCAAGGTTTATCAACTGGCCGTCGTAATTGTCGAAAAGCCAGTTCAGGAAGTTTTTGAGTCGCCTTGCTTTTATATTGTAATAGCCGGCCGGTCGGATGAGCCCGGCGAGTTGTGAAAGCTCAATGTTATGGAGTGCTTCCGGGTTTAGAAACTCAGCAGATTTTAGATTCTTCATAGCTTTTTCAACATTTGTCCAGCTTGTATTCTGGGTAAGTATTGCACCCACTATTATCTCAAATTGAGTTTCGCCGGGCCACCAGTGCTGAGGTCCAAACACATCATAAAGCAATTGATAAATTTCAATTAATCTTTTACGGGTTATCATAATCGTTGTTATTTTGACTATTGTAATTTCAGTTAAGCTAAAGTAAACTTTAAATAATTAAAAAGCAAAAGGATTAGAATTTGGCGCTTGCACATAGACAAGCCTCGTGAAGATAGGAAAAAGAAAATCTGAATGGTAAGAAATAACACAAACGCGGACAGGCAAAATACGAGCCAGTTGTTTAATTTTGCTCGTGATTCATATTTTGAACGGACGAGTCGGCCCATCTACGCTATAGTTTTTCTGCTTCCCTTCATCTTTTTCTATGAAGTGGGTACTATTTTAATCAACACAGACGTTTTGAACCAAACTCAGGTTCGGGTGGTGGCGTTTGTATGGCTGCAGAATTTGCTCGGATATTTGGGGGCTGGCAGCAGATTAGCGTGGGTAGCACCCCCTCTGGTGGTTGTGGTGATTTTGATAGGGCTGCAACTGGCGTCACGCAAAAAGTGGTACTTTTGCCTTGGTGATATTTTGCCGATGTCAATCGAGTGCAGTTTGCTTGCCGTGCCTCTAATAGTCTTGAGTTTGTTTTTGAATAGTCCAGCTAAAGAACAAGATGACATTGGCCAGTTCAACCAAAATGCTGTACAAATACAGACCAAAGCTCTGCCAATAGCATCCATGGTTATAAGCAATAGCTCATCCTCACCGGTTGAAGAGACAAGCGGAATTGAGGCTGATAGCAGGTCTCTAATGGCTGATATCGTCACTGGTATAGGGGCTGGAATTTATGAAGAGCTTATATTTCGATTGATTTTGATATGCATTTTGATGCTGTTATTTCAAGATGTACTGGGATTTACTCATAAAAACTCGATTGTAATTTCGGTTCTTATATCAGCGGCGTTGTTCAGTGCGCACCATCATATTGTTTTTGTCAATGGTCAATTCGGTAGAACTGTCCCATTTGCCTGGACAGAGTTTGGTTTTCGGACAATTGCAGGCATATATTTTGCGATTCTTTTTGCAATTCGTGGCTTTGGAATCACAGCTGGAACGCATGCGTTTTATGATATCATTGCTACTTTTATTAATGCGATCTTTTTTCAGCAGTAAAAATTCAAGGTTAGTTAGGTTTTTTAATTTTTTTACGAAAAAACTACGCTTTTGTTACTCTTTTAGATTACGGAGCTTGCAAAATAACCGTCCTATAAGCGTAAGCATCGGCCTTATCAGTACTGATATTGCCCTTGAATGGATGTGGTGATTTTTGTATAATAAGGACGATATCGAGAGTTTCTATTTTGGGTATTCATTATGGAATCACCGCAAACCAACATAGTTGTTGACCAATTAACTTTCAGTCTTTTCCAACGACCGCTGCATCCGGAGCTTTTTCAAATTTATGCCAGTCGGCAGTTGAAGACCGAGAAGTACGAGGCACTTATCTGGGTTACAGGTTGCACTCACGTTGTAAGTGTGTTTGCCGGGGATGTGTGCCTCAGTGAGGTCGTTAGCACACCTGGTCAGATGCTCCCCTCTCGAGGTTTGGTTGAGCGTTTTCAGTTCCGAGGCCCGCGGACTCATAAATGCACCCTGAGCCGAGGGGTAAGCTATATGACCGATTTTCAGGTTGAGAAGATGAGTCCCAATTTATATCGGCAAAGTCACACCGACCTTGAGCGTTTCGCACGCAATCGAGGTGTTTTTGTCAAGTTTCCGGAGCTGGAAGTCAGCAATCTTCAGCCGTTCTGCTATGTTGACTTTGAGGCCAGACGAGGTGAATTGCACATCCACACGTTCGCGGCTTATCCGGATCAGGTAACAATGATTAAGACTCAATCTCTGTTCGATTTTCAATAGGATAAGAGTCAGGCCGAACATTTCAAACTTATTGTAGTTTTGAACAGCGTTCCTTTATCTTTTACCAGTCGGTATGCTTACGGTTTGCTCTTTTCCTCGGTACTTGCCGGAAGTTCAAAGATTCGGCGAATAATCCTGGTACTCATTTTTTTCAACTCCCCTGTA
>CAYSLN010000076.1:0-1541 GCA_964431825.1 uncultured Pirellulales bacterium
TTGTACTCCCTGATTGAATCCGTGCTGAAGTTCAAAGGCTTTGTGATGAGTCGCCACAGCGATAATCTTGTTATAGTGGTTCCTGTGGCGGAAGTATTGGACGTTGACCCTGCCCTGCAGAGGGAGGGAGACAGGGCCGAGCATGGCGATGTGGTGGTAACCCGCATCCTTGAATTAAAGCATATAGATACAACCAGCGCGAAGAATTTCCTGACTGCTATGAAGCTCGGTGTAGCCATCGAACCGATTGGCGGCGCAACACTTAGTGTCACCGACTACGCCTACCGTATGGGGCGCATAGAGCAGCTTCTGGATATGATAGACAAGCCCGGTGACCCGAGAAAATTCAGGTTCAGGCAGTTGACGTTCACCATGGCAAAAACGCTTGCCCAGAAGGTTCAGGCACTCGCCGGGCAGTTAGAGACTGTATCTGTCAGTATTGCCGAACCGGCACCAACGGTATCGGCGCCACGCGCCGGTGAGACCGCAGCCGCGAGAAGGGCCCGTGAGGCCCGCGAACGTGCCGCTAGAACCAGAACCCGAACCCGACAGACGGCAACGCCAGGCCAAACGGAGAAAGACGCTGTATATCTCGACGCAGACGAAAGAACAAACCGTATCCTGATGATAGGCCTTGAGGAGCAGCTGGTCGTTGTCGACGAGCTGATAGACGCCCTTGATGTGGAACAGCAGGACCTGCGAACCCTGAAATTATATAAAATCGATAACGTCGATGCCGAGGAGGCCAGGAAAAAACTCCAGGAACTTGGTATAATCGGCGGCACCACAACAGGAACTCCTTCGAGAATCACTACCCCCATTAAACCCGGAGACCAGCCACCAGCTACCAGGCGATCTTCGGATGGAACATTGACGGAGGCTCTTGTGGAAGAACCGCAGGTTGTAACGATAGAATCAACTAATTCTCTCTTGATTAATGCAACGGCTGAGCAGCATATCCAGATAACTGAGATTATCAGCTATGTCGACAGCGAGATGCTCGAAGAAGAAATACCTTACAAAATTTACCCGCTCGAAAACTCCTCGCCGGGCCACCTGGCAGGGGTCCTGGAGAGCCTTATCCAGGAGACGGTGAAAGACAAGGAAGGCAAGATTGAAACAATCACTAAAAAAGAGGAAGACATAGCCATAGTTCCTGACCCGAATACCTTCTCGCTTATCGTCTACGCCAGCAAGAAAAATCAGGAATGGATAGCGAGTTTAATAAAACAACTGGACAAGAGAAGACCACAGGTTTTAATAGATGTGGCACTGGTTGAAATAACCCAAACCGACCAGTTTGAGTACGACCTAAATCTTATAGCGAATGCAAAAAACGTTGTCACAGGTAATGTACTGATAAAAGATAGTATTGGGCTGTTACCCAATTTGAATGCTCTTGGTAATGACCTCGAAGGTGGATGGAATCTAAGGGACTCGGAAGGAAATGGTACAGGACAGATGCAGGGATTCTACGCCGATGACAAAATACAGGCCCTGTTGACCGCTATGGACAAGAAAGACTACGGCCGAGTCCTGGC
>CAYSLN010000076.1:1641-10614 GCA_964431825.1 uncultured Pirellulales bacterium
AACGAAGATAAAGCAAATAAGCTCTATATATTTGTAAAGGCCAATATCCTGCGACCAAGTGATACCAGTGGCTTGGCACAGCTTAAGAGAATTTCTGATGAAAACAGAATGACATTTGAAGAAGCTGAAAGCAAGTTTCAGAATTACGAAAGCTGGCCTGGAATAAAGCCTAAGCCAATGGACCCATGGAAAGTGCTGGGTGGTATTTAGCTGCTTTGAATCGGGCAGGCTCTCGTTTCGCAATGGTCTGCAGCGGCCACAAGATTAGGACCCCAGAGAAAGCCGGCGGATGAAAGATTTATTGATACAAACTGCAAAACGCACGGGCTTAGTTGATGCTGAGCAACTGGCCAAGTTCCTTGAAGAAAGCAACAGCCACCAGCGACTTGATGAAGCCCTGCTTAGCTGCCCGTACTTTACCGAAGACGTGGTTTTGAAGCTGTTTGCCGCAGCTCTGGGCTGGGAATTTCTCCCGGAAATACCAGAGAAGGCCGTACCCATGGAGTTCGTAGAAGCCGTCCCCGCAGCCTATGCTCAGCACCATTATCTTATCGGGATAAAACCTGACAACGATGCAGCCGAGATTACGGTTGTACTGTCCAAGCCTCTGGACACAAACGCCCTGGACAATGTCTCGAAGATGACAGGGATGTCCGTCAGACCGGCAGTATCAACACGTGCGGCTATCACATCCGTAATAGACATCGCCTACGAGCAGCGGACAACGGTCATCGAAGAGGTAGCCGAAGAACTTGGCTCCGCCAACAACAAGCAGAGCCTCGACCAGCTCGTTGACGAGGTCAGCGCCTCGGATGACCTGCTCGATGTGGTGAACAGACCGCCGGTTATCAGACTGGTCAACGATATCCTTTTTCGCGCCCTGCAGTTGAGGGCCAGCGATATCCACGTCCACCCTTACGAGACAAAGATTCAAATCCGCTATCGCATCGACGGCATTCTATATGATGTTTTGAGCCTGAACAGGAATGTTCTGCCGCTGATTATCTCTCGTATCAAGGTCATGGCAGGCATGGACATCGCTGAACGCCGGCTACCACAGGACGGCAGATGCAGCGTTCGTCTGGGCCAGCGAGAGGTCGATTTGCGTATCAGCACCGTCCCGACCAGCTACGGCGAACGAAGCGTCCTGCGACTGCTTGATAAAAGCACCGGCCTGTTCGGTCTGGACGAACTGGGCTTGTGGAAAGAGGATTTGAACAAATTTGATTCTCTGCTAACTCGCTCTCATGGTGTGATTTTCGTTACAGGACCAACGGGCAGTGGAAAAAGCACCACGCTTTACGCCTGTCTCAACAGAATTAACTCAGCAGAGAAAAATGTGATAACGATAGAAGACCCGATTGAATATCAACTCGAAGGCATCAGCCAGATTCAGGTCGCCAGCAAAAAAGGGATGACCTTCGCAACGTCCCTTCGCCACGTGCTGCGCCAGGACCCCGACGTGATAATGATCGGTGAGGTTCGAGACATCGAAACTGCTCGCATGGCGATACAGTCTTCACTCACCGGCCATTTGGTCTTCAGCACACTGCACACCAATGACTCCGCCGGGGCGGTTAGCCGACTTCTGGATTTAGGGGTCGAACCCTATCTGGCAAGTTCGTCCCTGATTGCCATAATCGCCCAGCGATTAGTGCGAAGGGTCTGTGAGAATTGCAAAAAGACTATTGAGCCTTCATCTCGCGAATTGAGAGAACTCGGCTTAGGTGAGCTCAGTCCAGAAACCAACGGGCAATTCTTCGTTGGGCAGGGCTGCGACAGGTGTTTTCAAACCGGCTATCGCGGCCGAACCGGTATCTACGAACTTATGCTGGTTAACGAAGAAATTCAGGAACTGATATACAAAAGAGAAACTGCCGGTACAATAAAGAAGCTCGCCCTCGAAGCGGGCATGCAGACTCTGCGAATGGATGGGGCAAGAAAAGTCCTTGCAGGAACAACGACCGTCTCTGAGGTATTAAGAGTTACTCAGGCAGACATAGTATAAAGGAAAAACGTAAAAATAACCGTGTCATTTTGAATTTTGATATTTAGCTTTAATATGCCAAGATACCATTACATAGCAGTAGCAGCAAACGGCAAAAAAGTCAAAGGCGCAATCACCGCTGAAAGTCCGTATTCTGCGCGAAAACAACTGCGGGTTCGGAGTATCCACCCCTCTTCGGTTACGGAAGTCAGCTCCAGAACCGACAGCAAAGCCGCACTGCTTTCTATCTTTCCCAAGGCCAGCAAGTCACAGATAATCGATTTTACCAAGCAAATGGCCACTCTGCTTAACTCAGGAATCAAACTGACCGAATCGCTTTCGGTCCTTACTTTGCAAACATCCGATACGAGATTCAAAAACGCCATCTCCGACATTCGTGACCGTGTCGTCACCGGCGAGTCATTTGCCGATGCCTTGAAAGATTATAGCGATTACTTCGACATCATTTACGTAAGCATGGTCCATGTGGGAGAGGTTACCGGAACCTTAGGAACAAGCTTCTCGACCATAGCCAACTTTATGGAAAAACGTCAGCGGGTCGAATCAAAAGTGATAACGGCAATGATATATCCGATTGTTCTGATTTTATTCTGCATCGCGGCTATACTTATTCTGACCACCAAGGTCATCCCGACAATAGGTGAGCAAATCGAGAGAGCAGGACAGGAATTGCCCTGGATTACCCAGCAACTAATGAACATCGGTTTCGTGTTGACCAGTTGGTGGTTGTTGGTTGTTATTGCAGCAATTGTCGGAATCGTATGGGCCTTTAAGCGATTTTTCAAAACCAACAGAGGCTCTTACCTGCGTGACAAGTTTATACTTTCTCTGCCGTTGTTTGGCCCTCTTGTAAAGCAGCGTGTGGTATCTCGTTTCGCATCCACCCTCTCAACGCTTCTCGGTTCCGGGCTTGCAATGGCCGAATCTCTGCGGGTCGTCGCCGAGGTCACCGGCAACAGTCTTATGAAACAGGCCATTCAACAATCCCGCGAGAGGATTCTTGCCGGTGCTGATATCACAACACCATTGAGAGACAGCGGCGTTATCGACCCTGCCATCGCTCACATGGTCGCTGTTGGCGAAAAGAGCGGCGAACTCGAGACAATGCTCAAGAATATCAGTGACAATCTCGAGGCCTCAAGCGATGTGGTTATCGAACGACTCAGCGCCGCAATTGAGCCGATTATTATAATTGTTATGGCGGCAATAATAGGTGTCATTGCTTACGCAACGATACTGCCGATTTTGAAGATTTCAGCAGTGGAATTTTAAGCGATTGTAATTTATACATTTTAGCAAAAACAACGAGTTGTTTTGAGCTTAGGCGATTAATTTAGGAGTTTGAAGACAAATGGAAAAAAGAAGAACAAGAAAGGCCGAACGTGGTTTTACAATGGTGGAGCTGATGGCCGTACTTATTATCCTTGGTTTACTCGCTGCCGTGGTTGTGCGTAATTTCGTGGGCCAGACTGATAAAGCCCGTGTTACGACCACAAAGGCCAACCTCCGGCTCCTCCACATGGCCGTTAATCAATTCAAGATGGACACCAGCAGACTACCAACCGAAGAGGAAGGTCTTATGGTTCTCATCGAGGCGCCGGACGATGTCCCGAATTATCAGCCGGGTGGCTATCTGGAAACCACAGAATTAGCCAGAGACGGCTGGGGAAATGATTTTATCTATGAGCTATACCCCGAGAGCGGCAAACCATTTGTAATCAAGAGCTATGGCGCCGACGGCGAAGAAGGTGGTGAGGATTACGATGCGGACCTACTCAGCACCGATGCGTACTAATTGCGTACCTCGTATCTCGAATCTTGTATCTCGAGCGAAATACAATTCACGAGGTTTCACGCTGACCGAGCTGATAGTCGTGGTCCTGGTAATTTCGATGTTCGTGCTCTTGGCACAGGTAAATCTTTTCGGATTGCTCACAAAAAACTCTTTCAAGGCGCAAGTTCAAGAGTTTGTCTCGACGTTCCAGATGGCTGCGAATGCCGCCGCTGAGAGCGAAAGACGCTACGAAGTTATCGTCGACCTGACCGAACAAAGTTTCCTGCTTCGCCAGATTACTTCGCCCGACCTCTCAGAGGTTCTGGAAGAGGAGATTATTATCGAGAGCAATTTTGCTAACAACTGCCGGGTCGCCTACGTTGAGTTTGATGACGGGGATTATACCAATGAAGGCAGAGCAAAATTCAGGGCCGGGCATTCGGGCTGGCAATATGGCGGAAAGATTGTCCTGCTCGACTCGGAAGAGCAGCCGTATTCGATTGTCGTCAATAGGCTCAATAGAATCGTTAAATTAGAAAAAGGTGATGTAGAACTTTTAGTCCCGAAGGCTAAAGATGAGATACCGTTTTAAAACCAGTGATGCGAACAAGGCTTTTAGCCTGGTAGAAACTATAGCCGCCCTGATTATATTAGCACTTATAAGTTCAGGCGCACTGCTTACTATGAACCGCAGTATGGCCTCGGCCGCAGACTCTGTGCAGCGTTGCAAGGCCTTAGAGGTCGCACGCGAAAATATGGAGAAACTACTTGCTTCAAGCTCGGTCCAAGAAACCGCCGAATACGGCACCAGTACCATGTATCCGGAAATCAAATGGCAAACTGTTGTCGAGACCTTTTATGAGCCGATAACAGCCCGAATGTGGGTCAGGGGCGTCTGCTCGGCTGAGTATGAAGATACGCAGGGCCAGACGCAAACGATTGAACTAACACACTGGCTAACAAATGTAACAAAGCAACAATTGCTCCAGATTCTAAAGGGAAAAGAAGAAGAGGAAGGCATAGGACAGGAAGAACTGGTAGACCAGATTATCGAAACAATTGAAGATGCTGCCGAATATGCCGGTGTCGACGTTGAAACTATCCAGCAGTGGCTTGAAAACGGCATGCTCAGAACCGAAGACGGTTCTTTCATCATGGATAATCTTGACCTGTATGAGCAAAATGACGGCAAACCAACCTCCGAGCAAAAAAGCCAGCAAATAAAATCTGTCCAGGAGCTGTCAGAATTATCAGAGCAACGCAGTGAGCTGGACGAACAGAATACAACAGGCGAACAAGCGGGATCAGGTGAAATAGACCCGACAACAGGCCTGACATATGAAGAACTCGAAGAAATGAATATCGATGAAATTTTCAACCTATTGAGAAACATGCAGCAACAGAAAGCTGGAACCCGATGATATTAATCGCAACTGAATACCGTTCGATGACTCGGCGGGCTTTTTCGCTGGCCGAGGTCCTTGTGGCCCTGGTAATCGCAGCCAGCATCCTGGCTACGGCGCTGGGCATCTATAGCCGATATGAACACTCGGCGGATGTGATAGCCCGCAAGCTCGACAGCTCACAACTGCCTCTCGAAATTATGCAGCGCATCGCCGAAGACCTTGACAGAGCAGTCTCACGCGGCTCAGGCACAAAGGTTACCGTTGAAAATAAACTTGAGCAGGGCTTTCCAACCGCCCGGCTGACAATTCGAAGAACCATCCAAAACAAAAGAAACCAGGAGCAGACCTTTGAAGAAATCACATGGCAGACCAGCTTGGACGCAGATGCCAACAGCCTGGCCCTGTACCGCAGCCATAGCGGCATGGCGATGGAAGATAAACTCCTTGATGAAAAAAGGGCCGGCTGGGAAGAAAATTATCCCTTCGTGCCGATTTGTAACGGCATCACCTTCTTTAAGATACAAATCCCAATGGGCGAAAATTTTCAGGACAAATGGACTAGCGCCTCATTGCCCCCCGGCATTACGGTCACTCTTTCCTTTGCCAGGCCTTTTAGGACAGTAAGGGGCACTTTAGATGTGCTGGATACGGAAAAAATCATACGAACCATAGCTATCGACAGAACCAGAAAAATCAAATTCCAACTCGCACCAACAGAGGATAAATAAGAGAAACGCAATGCATAGCTTTTATAAATATCCAGGCACTTGCAACAGCCATGACCGCCCGGGCGTTGTCTTGTTGATAACACTGGTGTTGCTGGTCGTGCTCTCGACACTGGCGTTTACTTTAAGCAGCCGCGTCGCCGCCCAGCGTCACAGCGCCCAGTACCTCGTGGATTACAGCAAGGCCCGCTACAGTTGCGACTCGGCATTAAAGTACGCACTTGCCACCCTGGAGGAGCTTGACCCGCAGCTGGTTGAACGCCCTAATGAACCGGATTTCTCCGACTTATTCATTATCAACGAGGCCGAATACCGCCAAATGCTTGGCCGACAGGCTGACGAAAACAATTACAACACGCGGGATAACATCAACGACATCAACGATAGCAACTCCAGCCAAGCGGGCATCCCCGACTTTAGCCCGACAATACGTGGTCCGTACGGCCCGTCCTGGCCTTTTGTAACCGAGCCGGCTGAATTCGAAATCGGCTCTGCCACTGTCAGGATTGAAATTGAAGATGAAAATGCAAAGTATCCCGTCGGCTGGATGATGTTGGATGACGAACAAATCCAACCCGAAGCCGAGGCCGGTTTCGAAACCTTCTGCGAGTGGATGGCCCTCGATGATGAACAAGTTGGTTCGCTAAAAAAACAGTTAGATATAATATACGCAATAAAACCATTCAAGCTTGAGTTCAAACCGATAGCAACAACTATAAGAACACCATCGCAGACAAGAACCAGGAGCAGAAGAGCAACTACCAGGGCCAGAACAGCCAGAAAAACTATCTCTGCCTCTGAACAGTTTGCTGCACAAAACACCGACTTCGCAGAGTTCCTTCACAGCTCACTGATTGATACCGAGCTTCTTGCCAGGCCAACTATACTCAGCGAAACCAGAAAAGAATCGGCCCTCAAATATATGGGAATGTGGGCATCGAGAAAAGTCAATGTAAACACCGCACCTCGACACGTCCTGGAGACGGCTTTTACTTTCGGAGGCGATGCTGCTAAAATAGCCGAAGAAATTATACAGCGAAGGCGAGTAAAGCCTTTTAAAAATATCGAAGATTTGAAACGATCTCTGTTTAGATATTCCGTTTCGATTACAAAATGTGAACCATATATCACGACCAACAGCAGGTTCTTCACCATCAGAGTAATAGCGACAAGCGGAGTGGCAAAGGCCTCTGCTGTCGCAGCGATAACAAAAGATAGAAAGAATATAAAACGAGTTGCCGTAATTTCAGGTTGAATGTTTGTCGTTCGTCGTGTATCAATTGAAAACTAAAATATGTGACATCGTCCGTTAGGAGTTGATTTTCGAGTGGAACCTCAGAACTATCTGGGAATTTATTTAAACAAAGCCAAAGCTACCGTGGTCTGCACCGGCCCTCAGGGCGGAAATCTCCTGGGCTGCTTTAGTGTCTCTGTTGAAGGCCAGGCCGAACAAAATCAACAGGCCCTGGCCGCCCTTATCGCCCAAGGCTGCACCGAGCGGGGATTTGAGTTCTCTGAGGTCGCCGTGGCCTTGGATTGTGCAATGTTCATGCAGCATAGAGTGCACAGTGACTTTAACGACCCGAAACAGATTGCCGCGACCGTCAGGTTCGACACCGAGGAAGCCCTTGCCACGGATGTAACCAGCGTCGCGATAGCCTTTCAAATAACCTCGAGCGACCAAACCGGCTCGGACCTGACCGTCTTCACAGCCCAACAGACCCTGTTGTCGGATGTCCTATCATCTTTACAAAGCTATAATATCGACCCCGTAACCATAGAGCCGGATGTCAGCTGCCTGTCGAGATTCATCAACCGGAACGTATCGCCGACCCAATCGCAACAGACCAGGACCTTGTTTGCGATGCTCTCTCGAAACCGTGGCTACTTTATCAATTACTCAAGGCCGCAGGCAGCGCCCACAGTACGAACATTTTTGGTAGGACCAACCCAGAACAGAGAAGAACTGCTCTCCAGAGAATTACTTCTAACCACCGCTTTGACTAAAACAGGCGAATCAATAAATCACCTCAAAATTTTCGATTCTGCCGACTCCGTAAATCGTCACCAGCTCGGCGAAAAGCTGGGCATCGAAACCGATGATGTTGATTTGCTCGGCTCTGGGCTTCAGGCCCCGGCTGATTGTGCTGACCCTGTCGAGTTCGCAGTTACCTGTGGAGCAGCCATAGCCCATTCGGACAAGACCCAAACAGTAAATTTCCGCGACGATTTTATGCCCTACCAGGGCAGAAAACTTCGAATGCAAAAGGCGCTCAAGTTCGCAAGTATATCTGTCACCATCCTCTTGGTCGCCATCGGCCTCTATTTCCAGACACAACTGCTGAAAATGAATAAAAGCCGCAGCAGGCTTCGCGATAAACTCGAGCTCGATTACCTCGCTGTAATGTTAGATGAGAGAAAGCTCCCGGCCAAATCCACCGAAGCAGTCAGAAAACTCGGCAGTGTACTAAGACGAATTGAAAACGAAAGGAAAGGGCTCATTACAGACCAGGAAGCTATATCCGCAAAGCTGGCTATGGTCCTCGAAGCGTTTAACAAATGTGCGTCTAAAACGAAACTGAATATAGACTCTATCTCCATTACAACCAGAAATATCAGCATAGCAGGCGATACCTCCGGCCGGAAAAATACACTGGAATTCTTCGATACGGTCCGTAATAGCGGCCTGGAGATTTCAAAGGAGTCCTTTAACGCAAAAGGAGGACGCGACTCTTTCACAATAACGGTCGAACCGGCAAAATAGTCTAAAGAAAAACTTATGAAGGACATATACAAAAACCCGATTTTCTACTACATACTCGTCCCCGTCGTAGTCGCTCTATGGCCGTTATTAGTATGGAGTGTCTCTTTACCGAAAGCAGAACGCGGCTGGGACCTTGAAACAACACAGTATAACAAGGCCCAAAGCCTGATTTTGGAGATTCTGACCCTTGACCCCGACCGGCTCAAGTTCGCCGATGCCAACGATGCCGACGCCGAATTTAATTATGCCAACGCCGTCGACCGCGTCGCCACCCTGTGCAGAATACCGCCGGGCAA
>CAYSLN010000077.1:0-10563 GCA_964431825.1 uncultured Pirellulales bacterium
TTGCCATCTCAGCTAAACGCGATGGTTCGGTTGGGTCGGGCGGAGCGGGTTTGCCTGTGGCTACCGAACAGAATTTACAGTTTCGCGTACAGACATTTCCTAATATCAAAGCTGTTGCGGTGCCTCGTGACCAGCACTCGCCTCGATTGGGACAGTTTGCATTAATGCATATTGTCTCTAAGCCCAGAGAGTTTAATATACTATCTGTGCGGTCATAGGTCTGACCTGTCGGTAAGGGCCTGCGCAGCCAGGGGGGTAATTTTCGTGGTTTTTGGGTGGGTTCACAAATATCTTTCGTTGTGTTTGGGGTTCCGCTCGTGACTCGTGGTTCATTGGAGGTAGAAAAATGCTTTATGAGAAGTTGGGACAGCTTCTGCTTTACCTCGCTCATTGAGTGCTGTTTTCCGGTCTCTGTTAGTACTGATGTCATTTCGACGCCATCCAGGCCACACGGTACAACCAAATCGAAGATACTGAGGTCATTGTGAATGTTTATTGCCATGCCGTGATAAGTGACAAATTTCGATACCCGTACGCCGATAGAAGCAATCTTTTTGTCACCGACCCACAGGCCTGGGTAGCCTTTTCGTCTTTGACTGGTAACACCTAATTGCTCCAGCAGTTCTGTGCCTATTGTCTCCAGTTTTTGAATATATTGGCTGATGTCAAAGCCAAGCTCGCGCAGATGCAGTATCGGATAAAAAACCAGTTGGCCGGGATTGTGAGCTGTTGCGCCACCGCCTCTGCGGACATCAACTACCTCGATATACCACTTAGCCAAATTTTCTCGACTGACCCGCAGCTTGCCGGCGCTTTGCCGAGCACCAAGCGTAATGACGGATGGGTGCTCGACAGTTAAAACGGTGTTTGTTATTCCACCATTGCGTCTTTTCTCGTGTAGTTGTTGCTGTTGCTGCAGAACCTCTCTATAGTCCGCAAGCCCGCAGTCGCAGATGCTTAATTGATGGTTTTTAGCTGTTTTAATCACAGATTTGATTTTAACCGCGGATTGCACAAATTGCACGGAATTTGTATGGCTGATTTGAGTTAGCGTAGAATTCGGCACTAAAAATATAAAAACTGCGACCGTTTCTTACTTGGGTTTGAAACCTTTGACCTTCTTGCCGGTGTATTTTGTGCAGGCCTTTTCCAGGTCTACATCACTTATGTTTGCCAGCGTACAGAGCCAGGCAAAAACATCAGCAAATTCTTCCTGTTTATTCTTTTGGTCCTTGGAAGCAAGCGCGGTAGCAAGTTCACCGACCTCTTCAATAAACCACATGAACGTTGCAGGGGTACCCCTTTGCTGGTCTCGCTTTTTATATTTTTGAGCAATTAGTCGCTGAAATTCACTGATATGCATTTTATATACGTGTTATGTTATTTTTTACCTTCCATCAGTTTCGAGAGCTTTGTTTTTTCGAGAGCACTTCTGGCCTGAGCAATTGCTTTTTCATAGCTTTTATCAGCTCGAACGGCGAATTTTTCACTACCTGCTTGCTCAACCAGGTTCAACTGGTCGGTCATAGGTCCGTCGACAGCTTCAATGATATGAAGCATTGTAATTCTATTTGCCGGCTTGGCCAGGGAGAATCCGCCGCGAGGCCCCCTTTTACTGCGTAAGATGTTTGCCCTGACCATCTGCTGTAGTATCTTTAGCAGATATTCCAGAGGTATATCATAATCTTTAGATATGCTCTGAGACGAAACAATATTTTTGCCGCGATGCCGGGCGATATAACCCATCGCCAGCAGTGCGTATCCTGCTGATCTACTTATTCTCATTTTAATCTCCTTCAAAATAGGCCAATGGTCATACAAAAATTGCCCTATCTGCGGTGTACGGATATACGACGTTGAAAAAGCAGATGATGAACATAGTAATCAACTTTTTCCACCCCATTGCCGCCGGTAGCCCAAATAATCACTCTTAAAGCGAATAGCGAAGCCGTAGGTGTACGTTTTATCGCTTTTGTTTTTGGGCCCTCCAAATAATAGTTTTGCTGTATAGATTCTCTTAATTTAACGCCACATTTTGCTCTGCATTGATGAATAAAAACTCAAGATTCTCATTGTCCATCAGGCATTTAGAATTGCAAGACTTTTCCCTCTTAAATGCATGAAATTTGCAAATTTCATAAAATAATCTCCTAATTAAAGGAATTTTGTCGAAAATAGCAAGAAATCAGGTTTTCCTGTGTATGCAAAAAACTTGACATCTGAAGTGTTCTAACATAGGATTCCGATGTAGTTTTGTGTATTTTTTGGAGGTTATTATGGCTGCAATTAAGCCGAGAATAAGTGTGGAGTATGCCGAGAATGCGACGATAGTAACATTTACCGACGAAAAAATCCTCGAAGAGTTAGATATTCAAGCGCTTCAAGACTCGATTATGTCTGTCATTGAGCAGGCAGAGCGGATAAATCTGATTTTGGATTTTTGCAACGTTCGGTTTTTGTCCTCTGCTGTTTTAGGCCTCTTAATAAGAGTCAGTAAAAGGGTTTATGAACGCGATGGTCAACTGAGGCTCTGTAATATAAATCCGAAGATCTATGAAATTTTCAAGATAACCCGGCTGACCAAAATTTTCGATATTTACAAAGATGTTGAAGCTGCAGCCGAGAACCTTTCTGAAGTAAATTAGGCAAAATCTTTCTTAGATTTCCCGTAAGGGCGAAAAATCACCTAAAAGTTGGAGGTGGGATTAGTCGATTTAAAAATAGCTTTAGTCTAAAGGACATCTTTTGGTGTAGGAAGGCATGAGCTTATGGTAGAAACGCCAATCAGTTGTTCGGTGGAAGTTGAAAGCAAGCCGTCTGCTATTACTGGGGTGTGCGAGCAACTCCTGTCCAAGCTTGAAGGCAACGGCTTTAGCCAGGATGATATTTTTGCCGTGCATCTGGCTTTACAAGAGGCGTTTGTCAATGCTGTAAAACACGGCAATAAAATGGATGTGGGCAAAAAAGTTAAAATTGATTATTCGGTCGACTTAGATAGAGTTGAGATTTCTATGACGGACCAGGGTGAAGGCTTTAATTCGGAGGCTGTAGCGGATCCGCGGGTAGGAGAGAATCTTTACACGCCCGAAGGTTGGGGCTTGTTCCTTATAAACTCGTACATGGATGTGGTTAAATTCAACGAGCGAGGCAATGGTTTGCATATGGTTAGATATAAGGAAAAGCCCGATCTGACGAAAACCCAGGGGCAAGCAAAGGTATAATCAGTAATGCGGCAGGGTGTGCCGGGTAATAAGCAGGGCTAGAGAATTAAAGGATGCTTGAAAGAAGTTTTATCGTTTTTACTTGTTTGTTTGTCCTAGGTGGTTGTGTGTATGATGAGCCAGTGCCCAGAATCGTACATAGCCCTACTACCACTTCAGAATCCAGACTTATTCAGCCACGGGATGTAAAGCCCGGACGAGTCCAAAATGGTGCTGGCAAAAGCGTCCCTGTGGCTTGGCTTCCCCCTTCAAGTGTGGAGAAGCGATGGACGGCTATAGTGATACATCATTCAGGGACAGAAAGCGGAAATGCTGCCATATTTGACAAGTGGCACAGAGAAGGCAATCATTGGGAAGGGGTCGGCTACGACTTTGTCATAGGTAACGGCACTGATAGCAGGGATGGACAGGTTGAGGTTACATTTCGCTGGAGAGAGCAGAGACCCGGTGCTCATTGTGGTGGTACGCAGGACAACTGGGCCAACAAAGATGCAGTAGGCATTTGCCTCGTGGGTGATTTCAATAGTTCATTGCCCACCCAAAGACAGATGCGTTCTCTTGTGAACTTGGTTCGCTTCCTGCAAAGGCGCTATAGGATTCCCCAAAATCGCATTTATGGCCATAACACCACCCCGGGTGCGCGGATAACTGATTGTCCCGGGAAAAAGTTTCCTATGGCCGCATTCAAATCTAGGCTTAGTGATTGAGCTTATACGCGAATCTGTATTCTCGCGGTTAGCCTTCCAGGTCCCATAAATTCACTTCCAAATTCACCGATTGTGTTTTTTTTAGCAGAATTGAATCAAAATATTCCCCTGGGCAGAAAGCTGAGAAAGTTGCAGTGTGATTATACCGAAGTCTTTTCTGTCGGTATTATTTTGAAATCGAGATAGGAAGCCTTTCAAATGGATATATACGACTCAACACTTTCTCCAGACTGTGTGCTGAACGAGCAGGTTGCCCGGAAAATTTTTAAGATTCTGCCCGAGCGGGGGCCTATTGTGGTAATAATGGATAGGGATGGCAGCTTCTGGCCTAGCAACTCTGAAGAATTTTCAAAGCTGAACATCGACGAGTCGTTTTTGATGGAACTATGTGCCAAAGTTGATGATGGTATGGAACCGGTTGTAACTCAGGCAAACAATGCCAGTGTTACCGTTGCACAATTGGCTACCGAGCGGACCAATTGCGGCTATGTGGTTGTTGTTCTGTCACAGTATAGCCCGGCGTCGACCTTGGTAAATATCGACCTGATTGAAACAATACTCAACCAAATCGCTTTGATAGCCAGTCTGGTTGAAGAGAATAATCTCCTCTGTGAACTTCAAATGAGGCACTACAGCACGTACGGCAGGAGCGAAATACCTTCGAATTGACAGTATTTGAATTGTCGCACAGAAGGAAAAAGCTTTTACTGCCAAATCTCATACCTCCTATCTGAGGTCTCCCGTTGCGTGTATCACTTTTGGCTTTGTACTTTTGGTTTTTGGGATTGCGTCTAAGGATATAATTGCTATAATTCGTGCTGTGTGGTACGCCTGACGAATGTCATAGACGAATAAGCTTGAATTGAGGGAAGAAGTGAAATTCCAGGTATTTAGGAACGGCAAGGTTGTTGGTAAATTCGCATTGCGCGGAGCTTACCTTTTTGGCAGCGACGGTATTAGTGTTCGCCGAGCGAAAATTGCGTTCAGAGACGGCGTTATTGAATGTAAAAAGCCGAATATGGAAACAGCAGGACTCGCTTTGTTGTGGCCTATCAATGGTTTTGGGAGGGTGCTTTTGCCGACGACATGCCTGCCTGAGAGAAAGCGCCCCTATAATTTGAATGTTGAGATAGCACGGGCCAAGCTAATGCAAATCATTAACAAGCGAGAGGACTGGTCGTTTTTCGATAGCATAGAGGGCCTGGAAGATGTTTACAAAAAAGCCCAGGATTTGTTTGTTAAAGCAGTTCAAAACATCTCTATGCCTCCAGTAGCGTCTCAATTGGCGGATGAGTCACTTAAAAAAGCTATGGTTTTTTCTGAAGAACTGGCGATTAAGCAGGCAGAGTGGTTATTCAACGCCAGGGGAAAAAGCCACGGTTTCGGCCGAGGCTGTTTTGGTTGCAGAGTAGACCCCGGACTGATTAATAATCCTAAATATGTTAAGAAGTTGCTGGGATTGTTCGGCTTTGTAACGATACCAATAAACTGGGCTCAGGTAGAATCTGATAGGGGCAGTTTTGATTTTTCAGCGGTTGATGCCTGCATGGAGGTGCTTAGTAAAAAGAGGTTGGTGATAGGTGCAGGTCCGTTGCTTTGTTTCTCCAAGGAATATCTGCCTGAGTGGCTGCTCAACAGCAAAGCGGGCTTTGAGAAGGTTCGCGAAACTGCATATCAATTCGTTTCAAGAGTAGTTGCACGTTACTCGGGCAGGGTTCATAGATGGTATGTTATAAGTGGTCTGAATGCGTTTAATCATTTTGGTTTTAGCTTCGAGCAGGTTTTGGAAATGACTCGTGCGGCTAATATGGCGGTGAAGGCATCCAGCAGCAGATCACTGAAGATAATAGGAATCAGCAGTCCGTGGGGTGAATACTATGGGACAACGCCTAACAGTATCCCGCCGTTGGTGTATATGGATATGCTTGTACAAAGTGGTATTAATTTTGATGCATTCGGGCTGCAGGTACAGTTCGGCAAAGATGATTTTGGTATGCATGCGAGAGATGTGATGCAAATATCGGCAGTTTTGGACCACTTTGGACCTGTGGCCAAGCCCTTATATATAACCGGTGTGGAAGCCCCGAGTCAAACTGCTAAGGATTCGCGCGAGGGCAAGGTGGCCGGTGTGTGGCAGCAGAAATGGGACCAAGCCAAGCAAAGCCAATGGCTTGAACAGTTCTATAAGATAGCACTTAGCAAACCATTTGTTGATGCAGTGACTTATTCAAACCTTGCTGATAGGCGGGGCAGTACCATAGCTGATAGCGGCCTGTTGACAGATCAGCTTGAGGACAAAAAATCGTTTCGGTGTTTGAAGAGACTGAACAGTAGTATTTTCAGTCGGTAAATAGTTAGCGGATGGTCAATATTGGATACGCTAAACGATATGTCGGCCCATAATCTTACACAGCGAGCTAGGATAAGACAAAAGAGAATTCAGTCATTTGCATTTGTTATTGGTGTGTGTGTAGCTTTTTGCTTGTCTGTGGGTTTTGTGGCATTGAATCTTACAGGATTTGGCCAATCGTATGAAATCAAGTTGGACGGGAAGATAAACCCAAACGAAGCACCGGTGGCGAGTCTGATAAGATTGCCCGGCATAGGTTTGGCAAGAGCAGGGGCAATAGTGGCGTACCGGAAAAGTTTCAGAGAGAAAGAAGGTAATAGCCCGGCTTTTCGAGATTGTAATGATTTGCAGAAGGTCAGAGGTATAGGGCCTAAAACGGCTCAAAATATAAACGCTTGGCTGAGGTTCGAGTGAGAATACGTATCTGGTTGTTCGTTATTTTTATCAACCGGGCGTTGACTTAAAACTAAAGAGGGCCAAACTTACAACAATCATTGAAGAAATCCGGAGGGAGAAAGAAATTGGTGAGAAAATAGGGATCAGACGGGCGTATCCAGGTTACGCTCAGTGCTGTGGCGATATTTATATAAAGCCGAGAAGCAGCTAAAAGATAATAATGGGAGCCAGATGGATCAAGTTTAACATGGATGAGTTGGGAATTGACAAGCCACTTGGCCAGAGCCACGCAACGGACAAGAGAATTGAATACGACGGAGCAGGAAGCATTACCGCTGCTGGCTCTGCTCCTGTCCCTTTTGCCACGCTCATACTATTACTAATCGTATCCATAATGTTGCCGCTGGTTAAATTAAGCAAGCCTGAGCTCGGCAGTCCACATGAAGCCCGCGTGGTGGTAACCGGTCATAACATGGCCGAAACTGGCGATTGGATTGTTCCCAATTTTAATGGTGCGTTGCGTTTGCAGAAGCCGCCATTGCCGTATTGGACCATTGCAGCTTTGGTTAAGGTCTTCGGGCCGCTGAAGGAGGGATTGTTCCGCCTGCCCTCGGCGCTGATGGGCATGGCGGGAGTCATACTAACGTTCCTGATCGCAGGCGTTATGTTTGGTTGGAAGAGGGGACTCGTGGCGGCATTGATACTGTCGCTTACGGTTAAGTATGTAATCGAGTCCCGCTTGGCGAGGGTCGATATCTACCTGACATTTTGGGTTTTGGTCTCGCTGTTTTTGTTATCGGTGATATTTTTCGGTAAGCGACGACGAGATTGGCTGTGGCCGTTTGTCTGGGGGGCTATAGCAATGGGTGTTCTGGCTAAATGGCTTGCGGTTTTTATATTTGTGGCGCCGCCGATGTTGTATGGCCTTTGGGCATGCCCGGAACGTCGAGCTCGTGTGAGATGGCATTTGCTGGGCCTGTGTGTCTTTTCGGTGTTAGCGGTATCGTGGGTAGCACTGCTGGTCGACAGATTAGGATGGGAGACTGTGTGGGCAGGCTGGGCCCGAGAAGTTAGCGATAATGTAACCTCTGCGTATCACCGAGCCAATCACGGTGTGCTTTACTATATCCCACAGCTTTTCGTACTGAGCTTTCCATGGTCTGTTATGGTTCCTGTGGCATTAAGCGTTCCGTTTTTGTATAGGTCGAGGCCCGAGAGGAGTAAACTGCTCTGGGTAGCGTCAGTTGTCTTTGTTGCCTTGGTAGTGTTTTCGCTAATCAGCAAGAAGAAAGCTGACTACCTTCTGCCGGCTCTTCCTTTTATGGCGATTTTGGCGGCAAAGGGGTGGCAAATGTTTGCTGATGATATTGTGCCGGGCCGGATTGAATCTGGCAGGAAGCGACCTGGCTTAGTCGGTATGTTGCAGGCGGCGGTTTTTATTTTGGCCGGTGTATTTATCCTGCTTTATTCCGTCTTTGACAGCGAAATGCAGCGCTACGGTGCGATTGCTGTATGTGGTCTTAGCCTGGGGGTGGCAGGAATTTTAGCTGGCGGCTTTATCCATCGGGGTAAAGGGTGGCCGGCAATCGTCTCAATGTTTCTTGGCACAACTGTATTCAGTTATGTGCTTTTCGGGTTCTTTTTGCCGCGTGAGACCCGGATTTCGTCCGCAGGTTTTGGGCGGAGCGTAGCAGAGGCAGTTGGCAAATCGCCGCTGGTATATTTCCGTGGCCAGGATGATACGTTGGTGTACCATCTGAACCGAACGATTCCCAGTATCTACGAGTTAGAGCAGTTACAGCGTCAGGTCGAGGAGCATCCTGAGATGTTCGTTCTTGTGGAGGGCAAGCATCTCGATACCGCTCGCAAGGCTGCTGAGAATGTTGTTCTGCATCACCCAAAGTTTCGAGATACTTCTATACCGTTACCGGGTAGGGATGATGAGGTCTTTGATGTTTACCTGCTGCGCCATGGCGGTTCAGAGGAACCGATGCTGGAATTTGCCAGCATGTCCCCTGAGTTACCTGGATGGTTGAACATAGAGAACCTTTGGTTGGCGTTCGGGTTTCTGGCACAGGGCATGTTTTTTGGGCGTTTCCTGTTGCAATGGATTGCTTCTGAAAAGAAGAAGGAGTCTGTAATACCCATAGGATTCTGGTGGCTGAGTCTTGCAGGCGGGTTAATGCTTTTTAGTTATGCTGTTCATCGCAAAGACCCGGTTTTTATAGTTGGCCAGGGTATGGGGATTCTGATTTATCTGCGGAATCTGTACTTCATTTATGCCAAGCGCTCACAACAGAAATCCGAGCCAACTAAATAGTACAGAGTGTTGCTGCTTATGGAGACAGCCACATGACGGGAAAACAAGGTGTTGAGATTTCAGTGGTTATTCCTACATATAACGAAGAGCAGAACATTACTGCATTGCTGGGTCGAATCGCCGAGGTATTTGAACCTCTTGGTCGTTCTTTCGAGGTGGTGATGGTCGACGATGGCAGCACAGACAAGACCGTCGAGTTTCTGCGGGAACACAAGCGGTCGAAATCATGGCTCCGTATAATTAGCCTTGACCGTCATCACGGGCAAACCTGCGCCATGGCTGCGGGATTTGAGGCTGCCTGCGGGGCTGTCATCGCTACGCTTGATGCTGATCTTCAGAATGACCCGGCGGAAATTCCACGCCTGATAGAGATGCTCAACGGCTGTGATGCTGTGGTTGGTTGGCGGGTCAAGCGACAGGACCCTTGGCTGCGACGGGTATCTACGCGTATCGCTAATGGTGTGCGGAACAAACTCTCCGGCGAGTCAATTCACGACTCGGCCTGCTCGCTAAAAGTTTACAAGCGGGCCTGCCTCGAAGGTCTGACGCTTTACGAAGGAATGCACCGATTTACGCCTACCCTTGTGAAGATGAGAGGCTTCAAGGTTATTGAGGCTCCGGTTTCACATCATCCGCGTAATGCCGGCGATGCCAAATACGGTGTGTGGAATCGGGTGTTCAGGGCCTTTGTGGATCTGCTTGCCGTGCGATGGATGAAGAAACGGTATCTGAACTATCACGCTCGTGAACTTTAAAACGGAATTTGTTGCGTCGGACGGAGCAGATATGTTATCTTACGCTGACAAAACTCAGCAGTGTGGCTGGGCGTATGTTGTTCCGGAAAGATTGGCTAAATAGCACGAGAAACGAATGGATGAGTGGGAAATTAGCAAGCCCTTTGGGAAATGCTATGGCACAGGTAGAAAAATTGAATACGGTGAAGAATACTTTGGTGCTCTGGTAGAAACCCCGGAAGGACTCGAAAGGCGAGACTTTTGTGCTGACTACTGGCAGGCAGAATCGCCGGAGGTGTTTTGCTACTGGAAAACGATGCTACCGGAGCCGGACAAGAAAAAGCAGGTGTTCATCGATGATGAGATGCTGATGGTTTTTTTTGAACGGCTGGCAAAAGAGACTGAGCAGGAAAGGATAAACTTTCGGTTTGTGTTGGCATTGATTTTGATGCGCAAAAGGCTTCTGAAATACGATTCGTCCATAATCGAAGGTGATAAAGACATTTGGCGTTTGAGAATAACCGGCGGTAAAGAAACCGTCGAGGTGGTAAATCCACACCTCGACCAGGAACAAATCGAGCAATTATCGTCGCAGATAGGTCAGATACTTCAGGCAGATTTATAAACCTTGAGTTATCGACAGTTCAAAAACCACTTATTTTTTTATCTTGCTGCAGCGGCAATGATTCTTATTGGCTGTACTGGGCGGATTAAGGAGCCGGTACGCATTTGTCCGGGCAAAGAATCTGCATATGAGGTTGTGTCCATTCTGAGGTCACGCTCGCAAAGTGCAGTACCACTAAAGGCCATCGGCCAGTGCCGTTTGCGGTATTTC
>CAYSLN010000078.1:0-10468 GCA_964431825.1 uncultured Pirellulales bacterium
CCACACGCGACTTCGAGACATTCACACAGGCGAAGCCGTTTTTTGACCCGGGCTACAGTGCGATTGACGGTGTTATCATCAAAGACAATAGACGCTACGTGCTGGTACATAAAGACAACAGTCGTCCTATGCTTAACCTGCGCGTGGCGTTTGCCGATAAGTCACTCGGCTCGTGGGGAGCTGCCTGCGACTCGCTCACCGAGAAATTCACCGAGGGTCCGACTGCGCTAAGGATTGGCGACGAGTGGGTCATTTATTTTGATATGTACAAAAAGAAACAGTACGGTGCGCTAAAGACCCGAGACTTCAAAACATGGACGGATATCACCAGCCTCGTGTCTTTTCCCGAGGGACACCAACACGGCACTGCGTTTGAAGTCCCGTATGCAATTTGGCAAGGATTAAAGCAGCACCGTGGATTAGATTAAACGAAAGTAAAAAGTGGTGGAAACCCGCGATTCATTTCTATCTTCAAGTTCCTTCCTGTACAGCCAGTTACACCAACCCACTCCCATCGCCAGAAAATCACCAGCACGATGAAGATGATATACGTAAGGATCAGGTAAATCAGCAAGGCCAGGATTGCCTGCCAGAAAGTATAGCCTTGACCAAAAACATTAAAGGCAAACAGAATACGCAAAATTCTTAGTGTCTAAAATGACTATCTGATTTTGTAGTTTGTCTGCGGTTTATCCGTTTGCCAACTTCTTACGAAAGGCTTCCGATTCCCATTGATTGATAAAGTCCCGCTGCCTTCTGTTGAAAGTTAAAATCCCGCCCATGCGATTTGCATTCGTGCGGATGAAAATCGAATATATCACGACATCTTTGACGGTAGTAGCAATTTTCTTTTTGCCGGCAACGAAAAGTCCCACACCCTTAACCAGAAACGCCACAGAATGTTTTTGACCCTTATTGAGTTGGGAGGTCAAGCGGCCAGCGATTTTCTGCGGGTCGCATTTGTCCACCCACATCGCGGGGCCATTGGCGTATACCAGCTCGTCGGCGGTCAAAACGCCCGCCAGAAGCATCTTCTCAGCGTCCCTTTGTCGCCAAAATGCCGCGAAAATATCTCCATAGAAATAGCTTATCGGGGAGCGTTGACCGGTAGCCTCGAAAAATGCTCGGTGGATGCAGCGCTTTGCCTTGTTAATTTCTGCCCGACTAGGAAGTTTAAACTTTGCAGCCTTTGGGTGCTTGAGCTTACTGTCGCATCGATTTATGACCTGACGGACCAGGCGTAAAGCAGTATTGGCATTGCCAGCTGAAATTAAAAGTCCATGTTTTTCAAGGAAAAGGACCGTTGGCTTTTTGCCGAATCTCTTTTGATAATCCTCGACTAACTTAGCGATTCTTTTTGCCAGCATAAAACCTGGGTCAGTGTAAGGCACCCAAAGCGGGGGCAGATTTTCCTGCTTAAAAAGTTTCTCCAGCTCGGCCTTTCCATTTTTTGCATTTGCGAAAGCCCCTGCTGCACTGGGGTGTAGATGAATGACACACTTATCAAGAAATGCATGCAAAGGTGTCTCTACGGATGGGCGGGCATCAACGAGAACTTTATCATCACAGGCAAGAAGTAAACGATTGACAACTTTGGTTTCCCTTATCTGGACATCAAGCTTTGCTATTGATGCATCTTTTATGATAGAGAGAACTGGTTCGAGCCTGAGCCTTCGCCAGCCACGTTTGGTATTCATATCTTTTAAGGCTGTTCCGCTGGCCTTGATATACATGTATTTACCGTCCGCGGTTTTAACCGATGTGTTACCGCCTCCTCCCTGCACGAGTGAGCGGTCCCTGCCAACGGCCTTCGACATTCTGATAAGTTCTAATAGTGCTTTATCCATTTGTTGTGTCAGTTCCTTTAATCAACCTATCTTGGTGTAGCATCGGGCAGGCCACCATCGACGGGAATTGTAGCACCGGTAGTCGGTGTCTGGTGCGTAGCAAAAAACAATACCGCATTAGCAACGTGCCGGCCAGTAATCTTGGCTTTCAATAGATTTCTGTTACGATAATACTCCTGCAGTCCTTCTTCATCCAACCCACGGGCTCGCATTCGGTCAGGACCGATTTGTTCCCACAAGCCGGATTTGTACTTGCCCTCGGAGAATACCCCATCCGGCGCTACCATGTTTACCCGAACTCCATATTGCGCCAACTCAATACTGGCTATACGGCCCAACTGGTGACAGGCTGCTTTTGTAGCGCTATAGGCACCAAAGCCAGCGCCGGGTGAGGGGACATTCTTAGTGGAAATAATAATAATGTCGCCACCGATTCCCTGAGCAATAAAGAGCCGGGCGGTCTCGGCAAGGGTTAACAATGCTCCTTCGACATTTACCTTCTCCAGTTTGCGAAAGGCATCGAGGTCTATATCCTTCAAATATGAAACTAATGGGATACCAGCATTAAGAACAACAATATCGATACCACCCCAGGCTTGAACGACGGTTTCGAGACCTCGGACGACAGACCCTTTATCAGTAACATCGATGGTCACACCAATCACGCGGTCACCACCTACCTGTTTCAAGTCAGCTATAAAATCATCAAATTTCCTGCCCGGCAGGTCTGTAGCAACCAGATGGCAGCCATTTTCCAACAGTCCCCGGCAAATCCCGTAACCGATAGCCCCTGCAGCACCAGTAATTAAAGCGACTTTATTTCGAAGAGGCAAACTGGATTCATTATCGCTGCGGTCGATATAAAGCATTCCCAAATTACGAATGCATATAACCTCAGGTTTGACATTGTTCCTGGCCGAATAACTTGAAATAGCATCGCTTATTTGTTTTTGAAGCTTCTCCGGCTCAACATCGAGATCCGCAATATCCAAAAATAAGGGGGGTTTCTTACCTTCAACTAAAGGGGCAGGATACTGGTGGGCTTCGGCATTTTTTGCAGAACCGGCAAAAGCAATAGCTTCTTTGTTGGTTAAAGACTTCAAAATAACTGGTTCATAGAGTATATCCTGCTCACCGGTCGAATCTGCCAGAAGTCCACGGATAATCGGTGTTATTTGAGCTAATCGGCTCACTTGTCCCTCGCCTGCCGCTCATTTTTTAGTGTTTCGTATAACTCGTAGGCCTCGGTTGGTTTGGCATCTTCGTGAACAATCTTGTGGACGGCCTGCATCATAGCCTTGGGGGCATCACTCTGAAAGATGTTGCGTCCCATGTCTACGCCTACTGCGCCCTCCTGGACCGCCTTATAAGCCATGGTCAGAGCATCAAGCTCGGGGATTTTTTTGCCGCCAGCCATTACAATCGGAACCGGGCATGAAGCAGTGACCGTTTCGAAACCATCCTCAACGTAGTAAGTCTTAACGAAGTGGACACCAAGCTCGGCGCAGATGCGGCATGCCAGGCGAAAATATCTGGCATCGCGGACCATATCTTTGCCCACGGCTGTCACTGCCATAGTGGGAATTCCATAACGCAATCCCATATCTACCAGCCGGGTCATATTGTGAACCGACCGGGTTTCGAACTCGCCGCCGATGAATACCTGCAGTGTAATCGCCGATACATTCATACGAATTGCATCCTCTATGTCAACAGCCAGCTCTTCATTCGAGAGTTCTTTGAGTATGCTTGGGCCACCACTGCAACGCATAACGATTGGCTTATTCAAGACAGGCGGCACTGAAGTACGCAGGATTCCCCGCGTCAGCATTACGGCGTCGGCGTAATACATCAATGGCACTATTGTCAAATCAATACGCTCCAGCCCCGTAGTAGGCCCCTGAAAGTAGCCATGGTCAATCGCCAACATTACTGTCCGGCCGGTTTTAGGATTGAATATCCGTGACAACCGATTCTTCATTCCCCAGTCAAGGGCGTTTGCTCCTTTGAGGAAAAAGCCCTCGGTTTTCATAGGGACATCTTCATAAAACTTCTTTGCTTGCTTTGCGATATCAACCTCAGGCATAATTCTTTCCTTTCTTCAGCCACTAAATATTTGTCCACACAATTTATTGCGGGATTATTTCTCTTGCTTCACGCAGAGTTCGAACCGCTTTGTCGTTCTTTCCTATCTTTCAGAAAGATCCAGGTTGTGCCAAAGACGAAGTAAATCAGTGTTGGGACAAGCAATATCTGTTTAAAAGCACCCAGCGCTTTATGATATTCAGGACCACCCGCAACATACACCCGAATCGACAAAACAAGACAGGCTAATAACGATGCCAGAGCCACAATCCCACTAATCCAGATAACGGGGTCTTTCGTGACCACATTCGGCGCCGACGACTTGAGCTGCTCTCCTCTCGCAGTCAATTTTGATCTTTCGCTCGGTTCGGTTTGCTCACCTGTCTGGTCATCGAATTTCTCACGAGCGCCGGCCATAGAGGCAAAAATGATATAAAGGACCGCCGTCAGCAGCCAGACCGGCACAAACAAAAAGAACAAATGCAGGGTTCCTGTTTGTTCAAGTGTCAAAGCTGCTGCGATGGCAATAGCCCAGCTCAGCAGGGCCGGCCAGCTTACAAGCAGTTTCTTACGCGAGGCCCAGAATTGAGTAAGGCCGATCTTCGGAAAAATCCAGTGCTCAACAAAAACAATCGCCCCCACAGGCATCAGCAGCAATCCGTAATAACCCACGAAATCCAGCAATTTCGTGAATACAAATGGAGAACACGCAATAGCCGTTGTGGCTACTCCGGCGACTAATGTCACTAACCATCTTGGCCAACCGGGCGTCACCGCCTGAAAGGCAAGTCCTGCCCTATATAAGGTCGGATTCGAGGTTGTCCATCCAGCGATGATTACCGCAATGATTCCCGGGACACCAAGGGCCTGCCAGGCTACACCGCCGGCATCAAGCTGGGTCAGACTTTTGCCCAACATAAGAGCTGCTCCCGCCCCCATAATGCCAGCACAAATCCATGCTAAATAATGGCCAAGGAACATACCAAAGGCTGAATATAGACCATAAGATGATCTCTTGGCGTAGCGTAAAAGTGCCATATCTGATAGTCCCCCATGCATCGCAAGATTACATATCCACGCAAAAGCCGCCACATGCCAGAAGCTGATTTGAGGATTGCCTTTTGGAGCAACACCAGTCCAAATCGACTCATTCGCCAGAGTCCAGAAATCTTTTAAACCACCGATCTGACCACCCAGCACCTTCTCTGCCAGATTGGGTAGCATAGTAACAGCTCCTGCTATGAACATTAAAAACATCCAAGGTGCGCAAACCTCCGCAAACTGTGCCAGCTTCTTAAAGCCGAGGATGGCTAAAGTAACCACAACTGCGCCGACGCCAATAACAACCAAAACAAATCTTATGTCAGTTGGAAACCATCCTGTTTGTTCCTCAATACCAAACGGAATGCGTACAGCTGAGGCTGAGACCGTTATCATACAACCGGCTAAAATGCAGAAAAGTACAGCGTTTAAAATATTGTATACTGTTGTAGCGACCGGCCCGGCAATTCTACGAAGGTACCAGTAGAGAGTCAACCGCGTCTGAACTGCAATCGGAGCACAGACAAACGCCCAGGTCAACACAGCCATCAGGTTACCAAGAAGCAACCCAACAAATATATCAAAAGCACTTGCACCCCAAGTGACAAACAACGCACCGATAACGAACTCGGTTCCGGCAACGTGCTCACCGGCAAAAACACCGGCAAAATGTTTGCCTGGCTGAAGCTTGTTCTCAGAAACCGGTTCCCGCTCAAATTCGTAAAGCAGATCCAATCCCTTTATGGCTCCATCGTTACTTTCACTCGCCATCTGTTTTGCTTTCAAATTTTCATATCTCGTCTTGCAGCTTACGAGCCACGCTTACTTATCACCTTGGCCTCATAGCTTTTTACTTCCTTAAGCCAGGTATCTCCTACAGGAACATCCGATTTTGTACAATAATAATCCCATACTGCACCAAAGGGCAATGTTTTTAGCTCCTCAAGCATCGCAAGGCGCGATGTGTAGTCCCCACAAGCCTCAAACTCTTGGAGCTTCTCGGTCGGCTCCAGCAGCGCAATCAACAAAGCCTTTATCATACAGCGCGTCCCTATCACCCAGGCTGCAACGCGGTTGATACTGGCATCAAAAAAGTCAAGGCCAATATGAATCCTTTCAAGATAATCGCCCCGCACAATCTCTTGAGCAATTGCACGCAATTCGTCCGAGAGAATAACTACGTGGTCGCTGTCCCATCGAACAGGCCTGCTGACGTGAAGCAATATCTCTTCGAGAAAAGTCAGTACCGATGATATCTTATCAGAAACAATCTCTGTCGGATGGTAATGTCCTGTATCCAGACAAAGCAGCATCTTATTCTCGAGGGCATAGCTCAAATAGAACTCATGTGAGCCAACAACGTAAGTTTCCGAGCCGATACCGAAGAGTTTACTTTCCACCGAATCCAAAAGCAGCTTTCGATCTATCTTCTCAGCGAATATCTCATCGAGCGATTTTTTCAATCGTTCGCGCGGTGTCTTTCGGTCCACTGGAAAATCCTTATATCCATCCGGAATCCAGAGGTTTGTCACACAGGCTGTGCCCAAGTGCTTTCCCATTGCAGCACCGATTTTCCGACAAGCTATGCCATGCTCAACCCAAAAACTGCGTATTCCTTCATCGGCGCTGGAGAGTGTAAAGCCGCTTTCGGCTTTTGGGTGCGAGAAAAACGTCCCATTGAAATCCATACCCAGGCCGTTTGTCTTTGCCCAGTCGAACCACGCTGCAAAATGCTCCGGCCCAAGCTCGTTTCGCTCAATCTTTTTGCCGCCTGTCTCCGCGTATATTGCATGCAGATTCAGCCGATGTCTCCCGGGTATAAGACTCATCGCCATTTCCAAATCTGCCCGCAATTCATCAGCTGTCCGGGCTTTGCCAGGATATGCCCCTGTTGCGATTAAGCCTCCATCGCTAAGACCTTCACTGGTTTCGAATCCTCCGACGTCATCTCCCTGCCAGCAGTGCATTGATATTGCTATCCTGCTCAGCCGGTTCATCGCCTTATCTGTATCAACACCCAGTTTTGCGTAACGGTTCCCCGCCAGCTCGTATGCCTTCTCAATTTCTTTAGTGCAATTCACTTTTTTCAGGCCTCCTTACCTCTCGAATCTCAGCTTCTTATCTGCGCTTTGCTCTTGTCCCTCACAAATGATTGATTATCCGGCTGTTTTGATTACCAACATAGATATTTCATGATTGCGCGACAGGCTAACCTTCTGCAATATAGGCAGTTAAGCAAAATACACCCACATCAAAAGCAGGGCTGTCGACATAGCAAAGTGTAAACGACAAACCATCATCTTTTCAAGCGCTAAAAGCAAAAAATCCTGGCTGATTTCAAAGACAACAGGGGATTGGTGCAGGTACTTGAGGCGAAAAGGATGCCTATGCTAAGAAACATCCCGAAAAGGTATTGCTCAGGGCTTTATAAGCCCTTTTAGTACCGCGGCTGTGTGTATCGCAAGCAACATCAAATAGTCCAAGTCGCTGAGGCTATAGTGTTCCTGCACCATAGCATTATCAACATACAATACACCGAAGCAACCAGCAGGGCTCATAATAGATGCGATCATCGCGGAGCGTATTCTCTCCTTGTCTTCAATCTGAGCTGAAACTCGGGGCAGGACCAGGGACTGACCTCTTTCAACTGCCTGGTCAATTTTATCCTTAAGTTGTATCTGGTCCAATTCGACCGCTTTGCCGTCGCGCCTCTTGCCTGCGTGGTAAGCCATTGGGCCGCTGGGCTGCTCTCTCAAAGCACACCAGGCATGATACGCACTAAACTGCCTTACTATGATATTCAATAGGGTCAGTAGTAAATCTTCAATACTGTTGATCTCAGCTATTGTAGCGGTAGCCTGCGAAAAATCTGTCAGCCTTTTTGCCGCCAGCCTCATAGCGGGGGCGTGCCCGGCATCCGGTTTTCTTACTACAATTTCATGAGGAGGTGTCGCCAGTGACGCTTCCAAATTAAGTGTGTCGTCCAGTTCTTCTTCTTTTTCTCCAACACCGACCTGGTCCTCGAGGTCAATTTCAATAGTAAAATCAGTTATACCAATACTATCGCCGGTTTTTATTTCAGCCTTGCGTACTGCCTCACCGTTCAAATAAGTTTTGTTGGCTGAATTCAGATCTCCGACCATCCATTTCCCATCGTCGGAAACAAAAATTACGGCATGCTGTTTTGATACTGTTCTATCAGGCAAAAGAACATGGTTCCCGGGCGCCCTGCCGATGGAAATAGGCCCCTCGCTGAATTGAAACTCTTTGGCATGGTTGTCCTTTTCCTTTACGATCAAACGCATTGCTCTCTCGCTACATTCGGTTTTCTAATTGCCTTTTTTACGATTATACAAAGCCCTCGCTGAGCTTGTCAAGTAAACGATTGTCTCAAACGAGAATAATGGCACATGGGTATCATTTTCGACCTTGAAGTGCCCATCAACCCCCAAACTGACATATCTGAAGCGACAATGCTACGGGATAATAGCCAACAATTGACAAAATCCTGCCACCAAGATAACATCCAGCCAATATTTCCTAAAATGAGAATCGTGAAGGGCTTGAAGGTTTAAGGGGCTTATAAATGTATGTCATACCGGCAATTGACTTACTTGGAGGCAAATGTGTCAGACTCATACAGGGCCAGTACGACCGACAGATAAACTATCAGAACGACCCTGTCAGGCAGGCTGAAGACTTTAGCTCAGAAGGAGCAAAATGGCTGCATATTGTCGATTTGGATGGCGCCAAAGTCGGCAGGCCGGCCAATACCGATGCAATATCAGCTATAGCGGCCTTGGAAAAATTTAAAATCGAAGTCGGTGGCGGACTGCGCGACGAAGCGGCTATAAAGCAATTATTTGATATAGGGGTCGAACGGGCAATAATCGGTACCAAGGCGGTGAGTGACTTCGCATGGTTTAGCCAGATGGCGGAAAAGTTCAGCGGCAAAATCGTGCTCGGCCTCGACGCAAAAGGCTCAACGGTCGCTACTCACGGCTGGACGCAGGACAGTCCACAGCAACTGCTGGAATTCGTGACCGAAGCAGCAAAGCTACCTCTGGCGGCAATAATATATACCGATATCACCAAAGACGGCATGATGACTGGGCCGAACTTCGAAAGAACCAAGGCACTTATAGAAATTGTGGATCTGCCCGTTGTCGCTTCCGGGGGTGTAAATAGTATCGAAGATATTAAAAAACTGGTCAAACTGGGGGCCGAAGCAGCAATAATCGGCAGGAGCCTATACGAAGGAACACTAAGACTTTCCGACGCAATAAACGCAACAAAGACCTAATCTCGCAATAAGCTCCGAAAACGGGAATCCTCCTGAGTAACAGATGACCACCATATCAGTACCAATAGATATGCTTCTTTTGTTTGCGGGTCAATCATAAATCAAAATCAAATAATGATAATGACCCTAAAGCGGACGAAGTCAATCATGCCGGAGTGCCACAACAGGATCGACTCGGGCTGCTCGCAGCGTGGGATAGATGCCGGCGGTTAGGCTGACCAGTATAGAAAAGACAACCGCCCCCAGACAAAGCCACCAGGGAAAGTTGAAGTAATTCATGTAGGGCAATCCCTGTCTGGTCAAAAAGATATTGAGAATTAGATTTATGAGCATACTTACCACCCATCCCAGAGCAAGCCCAAAGACACCCCCTAAAAAACCTATTACTCCAGACTCGAAGAGAAATATATTTTTCACATCTCTATCGCGGGCCCCGACAGCCTTCATTATTCCAATTTCCTTGTATCTTTCCAGAATAGATATCACCATGGTGTTGACGATTCCCAATGACGCCACAACGATGGCTATCATCCCAACGGCAAATAGAAACATATCCATAAAAATAAATGCGGTTTTGACCTCTTCGAACTGGTCTGCAAACGCAAATGTTTCAAAACCCAATTCTTCCATCTGCGCCTTCACCGGCTCAACATATTTGGGCGAAGTCAGTTTGACGCCAACCGCGGAATAACCCTGTGCCTGCTGTGGCCGAAAAAAATCCCAGAGACTGGTGAACGATATTTTCTTCATTCCGTCGGATGTGCCGCTAGGAATAATAACGTCACTTCGAATGGGAATCTGGCCGCCCATTCCCATTCCTTCAGTCACGCCCACAATCTTAAAGGTATAGCTTTGGTTGGAAAATGGCAGCCCTGTGCCCAGGAAGAAGGATATAATGTTTGAGATGTTTGAGAGGCTAAAATCAATTGCCAGAGTGGAAACCTTTATCTCTTTGCCGATTATGGTTTCCGGCTCCTTTACATTTATACGATGCAGCAGAGAATCACTTACGATTAGAGAATTCTCATCATCGGACGCGTAGAACGCCCCTGCTCGCAGTTTCAAATATCCGGCTTGACATATATTGGCCGGCAGGGCCTGGACCAGGCTGAACTCCTCCTCGTCTCCGAATCGAACCATGGCAGGAAAACGAACCTCGGGAAAAGCCCACTCCACACCTTCTATTTTACTA
>CAYSLN010000079.1:0-7980 GCA_964431825.1 uncultured Pirellulales bacterium
GCTTGTCCCGCCTGTAGCAGGCGGATTCGTTTTTATGATAATATACCGCTGGTTTCATGGTTGCTTCTGGGCCGCAAGTGTCGATATTGTAAGGCCTCAATCTCTCCTCGCTATTTTATAATTGAGTTGCTGACTGGCTTGGTTTTCATAAGCCTTTTTATTATTTATTTTCGTACCGATTTATCTGCCGGTATAAGCCCCTTTCTGAGTGGCGGCTGGTTTATCTATCTTCTTCATATCATTTTATTAGCGGCTTTCATTGCCGCTTCTGCTATTGACTTGGAGTTATGGGTTATTCCATTGTCTATTTGCTGGTTTGTTACCGCTGTCGGTTTAATTAGCTCGGCACTCGGCGTGTATATAATTAATCCCTCCCTGATTCGCGCCTATTCGCTTTTGCCGAGTGCCTCGACAGACACAGGCTCGCTGGCTGCCGGCGCCGCGATAGGGTTGGCCATATCCTTGGTACTTATAGCAACCGGCCTGATTAAAAGAAGTTACGAATCAGACGATGTGGATTGCAATCCTGAGCAAGAGTTACAAAATACCAGTCACGAGCCACCAATCAATCATCGACTTGAGATTTGCAGGGAGGTTATCTTTCTGCTGCCGATTATCATCTGCTCGGTGGTAACCTTCCGGGTTACTAGGGAAATCGAACCGATATGTGTCTGGTGGCAGGATTTTTCACAACATCCGGTCATTGCAGGATTTCTGGGCAGTCTTTGGGGTTACTTTGTGGGTTGTGGTGTTGTGTGGGCCACGCGAATTTTTGGTACACTCGCCTTTGGTAAGGAGGCAATGGGATTGGGAGATGTCCATTTGATGGGCGCTGCAGGGGCTGTTATCGGGCCGGTCTTCGTAGTCGTGGCATTTTTTGTTGCACCTTTCTTCGGTCTGGCTTGGGCCGCTTTCCAGATGTTTTTTAAAAAAACTCGACAAATTCCCTATGGTCCTTTCTTGTCGTTGGGTATATTTGTTGTTATGATTCTACATGATTGGATTTTCAGTTACTGGGGTTTTATACTTAACCGTTAGAATAAAGGATTGGATTTTCAATGTTAAGGAGATAGCAAATGCGAACCACTCACAAAAAAACAATTGCTCTGCTGATTTGTCTTGTATCAGTTGCTCTTTTGTCCGGCTGCACCAATTGGCAGAAGAGATATGAATACCTCAATGTGGAGCATCAGAATCTAAAGGGTAGGTTTGAGCACCTACAGGAGGAAAACGACCGGCTTGCTGAGCGGATTTCGCAGGACCAGCAGTTGTTGCAGGAACTCCAGACGCAGGTTGATGAATTTAACCGAAGCCCGGCTGATGTCACTGGCTTCGGGGAGGGCTACGATGTTACCTTGGATCCTTCTGCCGGAACGATTACAGTAACACTTCCCAATACTATACTGTTTGCTCCGGGCAAAGCTGTCCTCAAAAACACAACCAGTGCTGAGCTTGACCATATTCTGTCCGTCCTCCAGCAAAAGTACGCCGGTAAGGAAATAAGCGTTGTTGGCCATACCGATTCAGATCCTATCAAAAAATCGAAATGGAAGGATAACTGGGAACTTTCAGCTCAACGTGCACTTGAAGTGACCAGATATCTCATAAAGCATGGAGTTTCTGAAGAGAAGATTCAGGCAACCGGCTGTGGACCTGCCAGACCTATCGCATCCAACACTACCGCCGCCGGTAAAACTAAGAACCGCCGTGTGGAAATTGTCGTGCATATGAGATGACGTTTCCTATTGGTGTCTGTTTAATCTTGGTTTGCGCTCGGACCTAATCAACAGGTGAAATGACAACGAGGAATTCGTGATTGTCATTATCGAAATTGATGCTTTTGACCGTGCCTGATTCTGGTGATGTCACTGGCTGTTTCTGATTCGTGCTAATATCTTGTCCCTTACGGATTTTGTCACCCGGCCTTATTTTCAGGCCGAAGGTCGCGTCTATTCTAAGCGTAATATCTGCTTTATTCATCTGACACTATTTTTGGAAACGCCCTTATTCCCAGTAGTTTCGCAAATTTTTTGGGAACCTCGGTATTATCGTACATTCCGGCAAAAATGTTGGCTTGTGGACCGAATGCATAAACAGGTACCGGCATTGCACTGTGGCCGCCGGTAGACCAGCTTATGTTCAGGACATCGCCTTTCAGATTGCCGCCTGTTATGGTCAATCCGCCTGTTTCATGGTCGGCGGTTACGATAACCAGCGTTCGCTTGTCTTTCTGTGCAAAATCGATAGCGGCCTTGACCGCCTGGTCAAAGAGCAGAGTTTGCCTGATGGTATTGGCTGTATCATTGTCGTGACAGGCCCAGTCAATCTGACTACCTTCTACCATTAAAAAGAAACCCCGATTTGTTTGGTCTTTACTTCGACGGTCGAGAACATCGATGGCTTTGGCGGTCAGTTCGGCTAAGTTTGGTTCCGGAGCTACTGTCTCCAGTGGGCCAGGCTGGAATAGCCCTAAAATATGTGTGTGCTGCGCGGGCCTTAGTTCTTCTGCGGTTTGGATGTAAAGATATCCGTCATTTTTGGCCTGCTCTATCAGATTCTTTTGGTCATGTCTTTTACTTTTGTTATTTGACTTGGGTAGGAAGTACTCTTGTCCTCCACCAAACAAGACATTCACTTTATGTTCAATCAACTGCCTTGCTATTTTGTCCTGCATTTTGCGGGACATCACATGGGAGGCAAAAGCAGCTGGTGTAGCGTGTGAAATTGTGGAGGTGACAACAAGGCCCGTCGCCATTCCCTTGGCTTGAGCGGCCTCAAGAATGGTCTGATATTTTGTGCCGTCGGGTGCCATACCAAGCATGCCGTTGTTGGTTTTTATCCCTGATGCCAGAGCTGTGCCGGCTGCAGCTGAGTCGGTTACCAGCTCGTTGGCCGAGTGTGTCCGAAAGAGTCCGGTGACCGGCATTCGCTCCATATACAATACCCCGTCCGGACCAGCTGCTTTCATCCGTGCCAGCGCAATCTGCCCTAAACCCATGCCGTCACCAATACAGAATATGATGTTTCTGACCTTTTTTTCTTGGCAGATTGGATAAGGTTCTGTAGTAGGAGAGGGCCTATAAAAACTTATATCATTGCTGTTGTCGATGGTGTAGTCACTTGTGCTTGTTTCGGTGTATAAGCAGCTAATTATGGCTGTGCAAACGACAAGGCTTAGGATTATTGCCATCAGTGTTTTTACGAGATTCTTCATGGTTTCGACATCCTTTCCATTTTTCTTGACTCGAACCCGCTATCTTATCATACCATCTTTTTCAATGCAAACAGCAACTGCACCGTGTTCAGCCGTGCAAAGCCACTTGACTTTGCTTGTTGGTTTGATTATCCGGTTGCTTTTCTGGTCGTTGCGACTGCAGCTACACATCAAAATCTTCGCATCGAGCTTTTTAAGAAAATCAGGTGCCAATGTCTTGGCTGAACCGTGGTGAGGGACGACTACGATATCGGCTTTAAGGTTCGGATTCAACCGGAGCAGCTCTCTCTGTCCGAACTTTTCAATATCTGAGCATAGAAGTATCGTACTTCCGGAGAATTCTATCAATGAAACCACCGATTTTTCATTGTCACTTAATTTTTCATCCCGACATATCTGTTCGCTCGGCCAAAGTATTCTTATCTTTGCTTTGCTTCCGAGATTTAAATCTTCGCCTAAGTGTTCAAGCCCTTGTTTGCTTAGCGACCTCTTCAAAGTTCCTGCTGTCTCACATGGATCTGCTTCCACGGCCATAAAAAATGCATCATTAGCATAAACGCTCTTAACTTTACAATGTCCGGCAATCTCAGGTATTCCGTTAATATGGTCTATATCGTTGTGACTTATGATAATGGCATCGATTCGCCCTGTCCCAATGTAGTTCAAAAACGGCGTGACAATTCGTCTGCCGACATCGCTTCTGTCGAGTGAACCGGCGTCAAACAGAACATTGAACTTGCCCGGAAGCTGGGCCAATATCGCCTGTCCATGGCCGACATCGAGACAGGTCAGGACTAAACCGCCTCGATGTGTTCTTTGCCATTTCGTAACGCCGAGGAAAACAATCAGCAACAAAATCGTTACATCGCATATAATTTTTTTCGGTAACGGACGTCGTAAATGAACGAAAACGGCAAAAGAAATTATGCAGTAATACAAAATTACCAGTGTAAGCGGCACGTGCCCAATAAGTATTTGGGAAATACCTAAGTTC
Source organism: uncultured Pirellulales bacterium (assembly GCA_964431825.1). Taxonomy (GTDB): domain Bacteria; phylum Planctomycetota; class Phycisphaerae; order Sedimentisphaerales; family Anaerobacaceae; genus CAYSLN01. Next base: position 4,209 of record CAYSLN010000079.1, read on the forward strand.
GCAATACACTCTACGATCCAAATCAACAAATCGGCTAACCATGTCACTACAACGCCCAATGCTGACGCTGCTGTCGGCAGTAAGAAGAAGATGGTAATTTTCAAATATCCAAAAGCTAAAATCGAAGCCACCAACGGAAAAACCAGCACCGTCCAGACACTTGATAAAGGCGTGATTGTATAAAAGTGATAAAGTAAAATACCCGCGCCGCCCAGCCATGCCGCAAAGCCGACAGAAAACAGCGATGTCACTGCTTTTCCAGCTCTTTTGGTTAGACGCCTCAGAATATTGGTTTCGCCCAGTTCGATATTCAGGAACCAGTAGTTTGTCCTTTCGTGCAAAAAGTTTTCAATTTTTTCAGTGAAAGCCAAAATCCCTACTACTGTGGCGAAAGACAGTTGCCAGCCGGCATCAAACAACTGTGTTGGCTGTATTAGTAAAAGTATTATTGCCGCTAACGATAATGTGTTAAGTGAATTAGAATGCCGGCGGACCAGAAAGGATACGCAGAAGACCAGGCCTATGATGGCCGCCCGCAAGGTAGGTGCCCTTGGTGGGACAATCAGCAAAAAGACACCTATTGTTATTATGCAGATAATCGACCGGGCCCGCTTCATCAGCCCTGTTGTTTTGCATAACCACCAGACAATCCCTACCAGAATTCCCAGGTGCATTCCGGAAAGGCTGATAAAGTGCAGCAGACCCGTTTTACCAAACGCTTTATAAGTGTCATCGTCAATATTTCTTCTGTAACCTAACAGCAGCGCTTGCAACAAACCTTGGTCCGGATCCTCCGGCAACGCGCCGGCCAATAGCGCCTCCGCCGCTGTTTTACTAACTTTCCTTTTTATTTTTGTAAAGATGCCTCTGTGGCGATTTTCTAACAGCTTAATACCGTCTCGCGATTTGACCGATGCCGCGATAAAAACATTATTCCTCGCCAGATATCTGCTGATATCAAACTGCCCCGGATTGGTAGCTTTGTTGAATTTGTTCAGTAGGCAATACATCTCTACATAATCCCCGGCTTTTAAGTCCAGCACAGGCTCATTGACCTGAACTCGTATCCTGCCGCTCACCTTTGCCCAGCCGTCGACGGTTTTTACTTCATCGGCCTCGAGATAGAAGCTACTCGCAGGATCCATGTACCTGAACCTTGCAAATCGCCATTGCCGGTTTTCGTTAATATAAGGCTCAGTAACAATCAGACCGCGAATAGTCGCCAGTTTCTGCTCGTCTGCAACAAAGTTACGGACATCGTTGGCCTCCGGCTGATAAAAGCTGCTCAGCCGAATTGCCCCGAGACCCAGAAAGCAAACAAGAGCCATATATGCGGTTATCTCCGGCTCAGGTGCATCTCTTCGGAAGAGGAAAAATATAAATGCACCTGCCGCACAAAAGACCGGCAACATCAGCCAGAGCCAGACAAGACCAGACCCGCCATCAACGCTCGGAGGTCCGAAGAAGGTGTTTTGTATCAGGATGCCGATTATCAAACCTGTTGCGGCGAACAGCAGGGGAGATGTGCTTGTGAGCTGCTTGTGCAGTTCCCTTCCCCCAGCAAGCTCTTTGTCAATCAGAGCCAGTTTTCGCTGTATCTCGTCCATGTTCAGCCTGCGATTTTATCGCGGATTGTGTGTGTTTGCTACAAAAACCCCCGGTTTTTCTCGTATATTGTCTCCTCGCAGCCGCAAATAAGCCCTCAGCCATTTTTGAACAAAGAGGATATTATCCGGTATATACATTTGGCCGCTACCTTGACCAATGAGTTAAATTCTGGTATGGTGCTGGAGACTATTACAAAGTTAACGGATTGTGGGAAGGAGAAAAATGAATATTGAATTCAACGCCTTTGAGGTCTTTGAGATAGCTGAGAAAATCGAACGCAACGGTGCCGGCTTTTACCGCAGAGCCGCACAGCTTTTCGATGAGGGTGACATAAAAAAAATGTTTCTCGAGCTGGCCAACTGGGAAACCAAACACATCGAGGTTTTCACGGATATGAAAAAGCAGCTTTCCGATCTCAGCCGGGAACTGCGGACTTTCAAACCAGATGACAACACCTCGCTTGATGCCCAGGCGATGGCCGGCCTTGCTGTCTTTGGTCTCAAGCCGGATCCGTCCGGTGAACTTACCGGCACCGAAAGCGTAGTGGATGTCCTCAAAAAAGCTCTTCAAAAGGAAAAGGACTCCATCGTTTACTATATTGGTTTGAAGGACTTTGTTCCGGTCAAGCTCGGCAGGGACAAAATCGATGATATCATCAGGGAGGAAATACACCACATTCGCATCCTCAGCCAGTCACTCGAACAGAGACAATACCAGCAAGCCAATGTGTCTACTTAATTACTGTATTTGGGGTGGTTATTAATCGAGAGGAAAAGGCCATGGATATATTCGAATACGCTATGCAGATGGAAAAGGATGGTGAGAATTACTACCGTAACTTGGCGCAAAAGACAACTAATAAAGGAATCAAAACCATATTGACTATGCTGGCCGATGACGAAGCCAAACACTACAGCGCCATCGAGAAGATGAAAACCGCAAGGCCGCAAATGGCCGAGACCACAATTCTGATTCATGCTGCAAACATCTTCGCCGAGATGAAGGACTCAGACGATGAATTTGACTTTGACATCGACCAGACCGAGCTCTACAGAAAGGCACAGGATATTGAGGAGGAAAGCCAGAATTTCTACCTTGAAAAAGCAGCCGAGGTAAAAGAGGACTATCAAAAAGATATCTTTCTAAAGCTCGCTGAAGAGGAAAAGAAGCACTATTTTCTGCTGGAGAACATAATCCAGCTCCTCTCTCGTCCTGAAACTTGGCTCGAAGACGCCGAGTTTTATCATTTGGAAGAATATTAACACCTGCATAAGGTACATCTTATGGGCAAAGTTTCAACGCTTAAAGGCCTTGATGATGTTTCGATTGTTCTTTGTGGCCAGGCCGGCCAGGGAATTCAAACAGTTGAATTTCTCCTGACCAGAATCCTCAAGCTGGTGGGCTTCAATGTCTTCGCCACAAAAGAATATATGTCACGAGTTCGAGGCGGGGCTAACTCGACCCAGGTCCGCATTTCAGCAAAAAGAGTATCTGCATTTGTCGACAGAATTGACATCCTGATTGCCCTAAATAAAGGTGCCGTGCAACATGTTGAAAAGAGAATCTCGCCCGATACGATTATCCTCGCCGAAAAAGAGATAATAGGTAGCGATTTCGGCAGGGGACACTTCAAATTCATCGATGTTCCGTTTACCAAATTGGCTAATGAAATTGGAAATAAAATCTATTCGAACATCGTTGCCGTCGGAACAATTACCAACCTGTTCAAAGTACCTTTGAAACAGGTCACTAACTATGTGAAGCTGTTCTTCTCCGCAAAGTCTAAGGAGATTGTAGAAAGCAATCTTAAAGCGGCAGAGATTGGTTACAAACTTGCAACTGACCTGACAGGTTTGAGCGATATTCAGCTTGACCTCACACCGGCTACCGATATCAAAGACGAAATCTTAGTCAATGGTGCCGAAGCCGTCGCTCTTGGAGCGGTAGCTGGTGGCTGTAACTTCGTCTCTTCTTATCCGATGTCACCATCTACCGCCGTGCTGGCATTTCTCGCTCGGCACGGGGACGATTTTGGCATAATCGCCGAGCAGGCCGAAGACGAAATCGCCGCGATAAATATGGCCATCGGTGCCTGGTACGCTGGCGCACGTGCTATGGTCACTACTTCCGGAGGCGGCTTTGCCCTTATGGCCGAAGGGCTGAG
>CAYSLN010000079.1:8080-10316 GCA_964431825.1 uncultured Pirellulales bacterium
GGCCACATCACCGAAGACCTCGATTTAAGAACCAGCATGGTTGATAAAAGACACAAAAAAATGGAACTGATAACCGGCGAAATCGTTCCGCCCGAACTCGTAGGCCCCGAAGATTACAAGAATCTGGTCCTCTGCTGGGGTTCGACGTATAACATCGTCGCAGAGGCCTTGGAAAAGTTGGCAAGGGATGATACCGCAATGTTGCATTACAAACAGCTACACCCCTTGCCCACAGCTACTATCGATTACCTCAGCAAGGCCCGCAAAACCATAATTATCGAAAGTAACTCAACCGGCCAGTTCGCCAAACAGATAAAACTCAACACCGGCGTCGACATCGATGAGAAGATTTTAAAATACAGCGGCCTGAGCTTCTCCGTCGAAGAGGTCGTTGAAAGATTAGAAACTTTATTGGATTAGGTACAATGGAAACCAAAGCCTTTGAAATGGGTGACATTGATATTGCTTGGTGCCCGGGTTGCGGCAACTTCCCTATTCTAAAGACATTGAAACAGGCCTTGACCGACCTCGCGATTGCCCCGACGAATCTTGTCCTTGTCTCGGGCATCGGCCAGGCCGCGAAAATACCCCACTATCTAAGGACAAACATCTTCAACGGCCTGCATGGCCGGGCCTTGCCCCCCGCAACGGCAATCAAGGCCTCCAATCCCGCCCTCACCGTCATAGCCGAAAGCGGCGACGGTGACATGTATGGCGAAGGCGGCAATCATTTTATCCATACCATCCGCAGGAATCCTGATATAACGAACATCGTCCACAACAATATGGTCTATGGCCTCACAAAAGGCCAAGCCTCACCCACGAGCCAGTTGGGTTTCAAAACGCCCGTCCAGGTCAACGGCGTATTTCTTGAACCCTTCAATCCCCTTGCCGTCGCCATCGCCCTCGATGCGGGCTTTGTCGCAAGGGCCTATGCTGGCGACATCGAGCAGACACAAGAGATACTAAAAAAAGCCATCACGCACAAAGGCTATGCCCTCGTCGACATCTTCCAGCCTTGTGTTTCCTTTAATAAGATAAACACCCACCAGTGGTTCAAGGACAACACCTACTATCTGGATGATTCGCACAAACTCGGCGACAGGACCGCCGCTTTCGAAAAAGCCATAGAGAAAGAAAAGCTACCGCTCGGCATCTTCTACATAAATCCCGACAAGACCGCCTTTGAAGAAAATATCGGCACGTATCGGGATAATAAACACCCCTTGTACGACAGAAAAGTTGATATGAAAAAGTTACGCTCCCTGATAGAGAAATTCAAAACCGCAGGTTAACAGGAGAATAAAATGTTACAGGATGGCCAAAAAGGAGTAATCATTCAGCGTGACAAAAAGACCTACGCCGTCGCACCGCACATCCCCTGCGGTGTCGTTCAGCCGCAGACCCTCAGAAAGCTGGCCGACGTGGCCGAGAAATACGGTGCCCAGGCCCTCAAGATTACCAGCGCCGCCAGAATCGCCGTCGTAGGCGTCGATGAAAAAGACGTCGATAACATCTGGTCCGAGCTTGGGATGAAACCCGGTGCGGCGGTCGGGCTGTGCGTAAGAAGCGTCAAGGCCTGCCCCGGAACAACATTCTGCAAACGCGGCATTCAGGACAGCTTGTCGCTGGGAATGAAGCTTGATGAGAAATATCACGGGCTTGAGCTGCCCGCCAAGTTCAAGCTCGGCGTCAGCGGCTGCCCCAACCAGTGCGCCGAAACCTGCATCAAGGATGTTGGCTTCGTCGGCCTGCCCAAAGGCTGGAAGGTCCTCGTCGGCGGCAACGGCGGCGCAAAACCCCGATTGTCACAGGAGCTTGCCAAAGACCTCACGGAAGAACAGGCCCTCGACCTGCTCGACAAAATTATCGACTACTACAAAGCCAACGCCAAACCGCACCAAAGACTCGGCTCTATGATAGAAAAGATGGGTTTCGATGAATTCAAATCAGCAGTGCTTGGAAGCTAACAGGCAAACAGAACTAAAATCCGTGCTTGAGAGACTCTACAATAAATACAACCATCGCAGTCTCATAAAGCCCGACCCGCTGCAGTTCCTCTATCGCTATTCTTCGCCCGCGGATATGGAAATCGCCGCTCTCCTCTCGGCCCAGCTCGCTTACGGCCGCGTCGAGCAAATCCAAAAGAGCCTCTCCACCCTCCTCGCCCTCATGGGAAAAAGCCCCTGCGACTTTGTCTTAAATTTCAGTGAGCTTGAACAAAAAAAGCTCGCCC
>CAYSLN010000080.1:0-3604 GCA_964431825.1 uncultured Pirellulales bacterium
TCACGTACAATCAAACCATCTTTGCCTACAAGATACCGTTCTCCGCCTTCGACCTTCAGGTTATAAACCTTGCCGATATAAGGCAACGGTCTCTTTGAAACACTCTTGATACCCATTGTATCGTGCATAGTCTGCAGTTTCATGCTGCTTCGCAAATTCTGCACCTGTACCCATTGTCCGGAATCAACCAAAAACAGGTGTGAGCCAACTACAGTGATGTTGTTTCCGTTCTCGAGCACTACATCGTAACATTCGAAACTTCCCTCATGCTCTTGAACATACCCAATCTGCCTTAAGGTTGTCGCTAACATGCCAGCCTTGCCAATCTGCTGACCGGTGGCAACTGTTGATATCTGAACAAGTGCTCCATCTGCCCATACGACCGTTTCAGCAGGGAAACAGAACCTTCCCTTTCCTCCGGCCGCTACCTCGTTATTTATGAGCAATGAATCTCGTCTGTCACCGGGCAAGACCGGCGGTGGAGGTGTGCCCTCTTTTTTCTCATCTGCTTCAGCGTCGCTAGGATACATGGTATAAACGTTGTCGTCGTCAATAGCACAATAGGCACGCCTTTCAAAAGTCACATGGGTGTCCAGAAACAGTACGTTTTGTCCATCCTCCTGGTGAGCAACAGCGTTTCCATATTTCTGTTGTTCTGTTGTACCGTCAAAAACAAAGAGCGTGAAATCCTTACCCTCTCCACCAGGGAAGTCCAGCCATGGATTGCGGTCGCCCGCCACTGCCATACCCGAATCACTTGAGGTGGTCAGAGCGGATGTGCCGGAAGGTGCGTGAAAGGCGTAGCTACAATGTGATGATGGGCCATCGTTTTCACTGCCGCCGAAGTCCCAAACATCAATAAGCTCTAAGTTGCCAGCACTTGGATAATCAGACATCTTAAATTCCTTGGCGGCCGAATCGCTCTTGCAGACGAACGACTTGGGCGTGACCTCCGCATACTTCACCAGAAGGTATAAGCTGGAGCTAACAGTTACCTGACTGGTTGAGCCGCTTATACTATAAGCAGTAAATCGATTATCGGCCCACCAGAGATTACCTAGGTTTAGTTTCCACGTCGGGTTTCCTGCAGCACCTGCACGGGGGAACTCGTCGTCGTAGTCGTTGGCGTAGATTAGCATTGCCTTGCCGAGGCCGGCCAGGTTCGTACCACACGTCATCCTAAAGGCAAGCTGCCTGACCCTGGCCAGAGCAGGCATCAGAATGCCCATCAACAGAGCTATGATCGCAATCACGACTAATAGCTCAACCAATGTAAAACCTTTTCTTCTCATTTTTTTCTCCTTTTCACCTGCGAAGATTCGCGGACTCAACCGTTCTTAATCACACCTCAGTCTATGTTTTGATAGATAAATGCTTGTCACCACATAAACACAAACACCGTTTTTTTCGCGAATCTCCTTAATAATTTACTTTTTTTGCACTCGAAAACGGCCGGTCCCCATTCGCAAAACGAGTCTTTTTGCTTAATAAACCCATGCGATTAGTTCTTCTTGTATTCACTGTTGCCTTTTACCCAGAGATAAAGCTAAACTTGTAAACTACACTTATATTCGGCAGGAAGGCTTGGGATATGAAAAAAACTAAATATGATGGCAATTAAGTATGATAAAATTACCAAACCTACCCGTCTTTACTACCGATAATACTACACGGTAAGTTCCCTGTCAATTAAATTTCGTCAAATTTACTCTACCACCTTGAAAATTTTTATTATTCTTTTAATATCTTTATTTTTAGCTTAAAATCGTAGTTATGGTCACAAAAAAAGGTTTTGAAAACACACAAAAACTACTGAAAAAGTACTGCCAGGAGCACCTCCTGGCCTTCTGGCAGGAGCTAAATCCAGCCCAAAGGCAGAACCTCCTCACCCAAATCAACGAGCTGGATTTTTCAAAAATAGACCACTGGCTGGCCAATTTAGTCAAGCAGGCCCCTTCTGCCCCCCCAGACGCCGATCTCGCCCCTGCTGAGTCCTACGGCCCTAATCCAGCCAACACAGAACAACAACGCAAATACACCCGGGCCATCAAACTGGGCAAAAAACTGATAGCAGCCGGCAATGTCGCCGCATTCGTCGTAGCCGGCGGACAGGGCACCAGACTCGGACTCGAAGGCCCAAAGGGCAATTTCCCCGTCAGCCCAATCAGGAACAAAACCCTCTTCCAGCTCTTCGCCGAGACAATCGCCGCAGCAGCAAATAAATACCAAACCCACTGCCCCTGGTACATCATGACCAGCCCTCTGAACCACGCTCAGACCGTGGAAATCTTCCGCAAAAATGGCTATTACGGCCTGGACCAGAAAGATGTCTCTATCTTCGAGCAGGGCACACTACCCAACTTCGCCTCCGACGGCAAAATCCTCTTGGCCGATAAAGCCAACATCGCTCGCTCACCCGACGGCCATGGCGGAAGCCTAAAAGCCCTTCACCGCAGCGGTGCACTTGAGGATATGAAAAAACGCAGCATCGAATTCATCAGCTACTGGCAGGTCGACAACCCCCTCGTAAACATCTTCGACCCACTCTTCATTGGCCTGCACGCACTCGACGAATCCGAGATATCCTCAAAGGCACTAATAAAAACCGGCCCTTACGAAAAAGTCGGCAACTTCTGCCTGCTCGATGGAAAAATAAACGTTATCGAATACAGCGACCTGCCCGATGAGCTAGCCGAGAAACAAAATCCCGATGGCTCCCTGGCCTTCCAACTCGGCAGCATCGCCATCCACATCATCAGCCGCACCTTCGTGGAAAAATTGAATACCACCGATCTCGCTTTACCACTCCACAGAGCCGTTAAAAAAATCCCCCACATAGACCGGCAGGGCAATCCCATTGAAGCAGATGGCATAAAGCTCGAGAGCTTTATCTTTGACGCTGTGCCCCTGGCCTTGAAGTCGATAATCTTGCAGACACTGCGAGCTGAAGAATTCGCTCCCATCAAAAACGCCTCCGGCACAGATAGCGCCGAAAGCTCAAGGCAGATGATGCTCGACCGCGCTACCCGTTGGCTCCAATCAGCTGGTGTCAGCCTGCCACCCAAAGAACTCGGCGGCTGCCTCATCGAAATCGCCCCGGGCTTCGCACTGCAAAAAGAAGATGTGGCAGCAAAGCTAAGCCAAATCCCCCCCATCAAACCTGGCGACAAAATATACCTCGACTGATCCGGCCACTACTCACCCTCAGCCTTGCCTACTTCGTATAGAATTTATGCACGGTCGTTGTCGAGTACTCCTCGCCCGGCCTAAGAACAACAGAAGGAAACTCCGGTTTATTCGGCGAATCCGGAAAGTGCTGCGTCTCAAGGCAGAACCCGTAATGCTTCTCGTATACCTTTCCGCCCTTACCCGTTATGGACCCATCAAGGAAGTTGCCCGAATATAGCTGCACGCCCGGCTCCGTCGTAAGGATTTCCATAACACGTCCGCTGCTCGGCTCATAAACCTTCGCACACAGTGCCAGCTCACCACCACCGCTGTTCAGCACGTAATTATGGTCATAGCCGCCCGGCACCTGATCAATTCGAGAGCCAATAGCCATCGGCTTAGTGAAATCCATCGGCCCCTTCACGCTCCTGATTTC
>CAYSLN010000080.1:3704-10312 GCA_964431825.1 uncultured Pirellulales bacterium
ACCGTAACACCGAAGTAAGGATGGCTTGTAAGATACCCGTCGAACGTATCGAAGCCGAGCGCAACATCGGACATGTTCCCGTCCCTGTCCGGCAACTCCAGAGATACCAGCGTCCCACCATAGGTACTAATCTTCGCCCTGATACCGTTGGCGTTAGTGAGCGTATACATTTCCACTTCCATGCCGTCCTGCGTTTGACCAAAAGACTGCTTTGCTATACTACCCATTTTTCCTTTCTCCTTCGCTTCAGGCCTCATTCCGCTTGGCTCTTCCTTTTTCTTACAGCCGACCACACAAACCCCCATCGCCAAAACCAGACTTACCAATATTGCCCTTCTCATTGTCTTAGCCTCCATTCTAAAATACATGCTACTGCCACTTTCTAAAAACGTACCGGAAATATATCGCCACCCCACTTTCCTGTCAAAACAATTTATATTATCCTCCACAACTTAAAACTAAACACCTACAATTTAAAACTCCCCCATTACTCCGAGCGACAGGCAAAGACCCCTGACCTCTGTCTCCTGTATTCTGTATTTTGCCTCCCGTCACATTATCATCATCGCATCCCCGTATGAATAAAACCGGTATTTCTGCCCAATAGCGTGCCTATAAACCGCAAGAATATTCTCCAACCCGGCTAAAGCCGCCACCAACGCAAGCAGCGTCGACTTCGGCAAATGGAAGTTTGTCACCATCGCATCTATGATTTTGAACTCAGAGCCTGGCTTTATAAACAGCTCCGTCTCACCGCTAAAGACCTTAACCTTCGAATCCTCAGCCACCGTTTCCAACGCCCGTGCAGATGTCGTCCCCACCGCGATTATTCGACCGCCATTCTCTCTCGTAGCATTTATTATCCGTGCGTTTTCTTCATCTATACTGAATCGTTCCCTGTGAATCTTGTGATCTTCGAGATTATCTGTGCTTATAGGCTTGAATGTCCCTGCCCCTATGTGAAGCGTAATATATGCAAATTGGACCCCGGCCTGCTTTAATTGGCCGATTAGCTGCTCTGTGAAATGCAGTCCTGCCGTCGGCGCCGCAACAGCACCGGCTTCCCGGGCATAAACCGTCTGATACCGCAGCACATCAACTGCTGCTACACTCAAGTCACTGTCCCGCCTGATATACGGAGGCAATGGCGGAAAACCTATATGGCCCAGAATAGTCTCAAGACCCGCTTGGGTTTCTATCTTCAATTGACATATACCTTCAGGCTTTTTTTCGAGCACTTCCGCTTTGCAGAAATCAGCCTTCTCTCTGTTTTCTATATAGAGCTGTTCGCCGGGCTTTACTCTTCGCGTCCCTTTGAGCATTACTTCCCAAACGCCCGTTGTGCTCTCGGCCAGAAACAGCCCTTCCAGCTTGGCGCCGCTGCTGCGCCGGGCGAAAAAGCGGGCTGGCAACACCTTTGTATCATTAAGCACAAGGCAATCGCCGGCTGACAAAAAATCACCCAGCCGACTAAATCGACTGTCGATAATCTCACCGCTAGAACGACTGAAAACCAGCAGTCGCGAATCACTTCTAACAGAAGCAGGCTGCTGAGCAATCAACTCAGGGGGCAGGTCGTAATTGAGTTTTTCTGCCTTCATAACCGAACGTTATCAGACTGTTTATAAAATGACAAAAAAAATTTGGCCCAATAATAAGCCAATTCAGCTCCTTGGAGCGTAATACGGAATTTGCCACACAAGCACCTCAACCCAAAATACGATACTAATAACGTGGAATCAACCCACGATGGTTTATTTTTCAAAGGCTGGTAAAATGGCATCGATAAGATATTTTGAACAAACAGCAACTCTAACGTCAGCCCTAAGCAAGGAGGAGCTCAAAAAGCGAATCAAGAATTTCAAAGGTCGATTCAAATTAGACTTTACTGATGATTATCTGAACAAACTAAGCGCAGACAGACTAAGACATATTCTCTTAGCTGCGCTAATTAATGTGAAGTCTCACAAGTAAGCAGCTTTTCCTCACCTTGGGGCGACAGACAACCAAAATAAAAAAGAGAGCAAATCACTCCCGAGTCTGAGCAATTTGCTCTCAAATACAAACCAGCAATAAACCAACTTCCTGGCCGGAAAAAAATCTGATTAACCAGATGGCGGTTCTCTAAATGGCCAGGAGAATTTCTCAAATCGTCCGAACTCCATTTCCGAAGTGTCGCTTGGATTTTCGTCCTTCAGAGCTGAACGCACCTCTTCGACATGAGCGTCCACAAATACCGCATTAACTGTGCCGCTATTTAGATCTGAGCTCGAGGCACTGTGGAAGGTGCCGAACCAATCCCGACCATCGCCGCACAAGGCGTTGTCGTTGAGCACATAATCGCAACCCTTTCTGAGCCACATATTTTCCGCAGCGAAGAAAAATACCTCCGACTTACTCCTTGTTACATCGGATAGCTTTTCAGCCGCTTTGGTACTGCCCAGATATGTATCACCCAGGAACGCGTTCATGCTGTAACTGTATTGAGGAATAACAGGTATAGATGCGTCATGACCAGGATGTTTCTGCCCCTCACTTTTGGCAAGAATTTTGAATGAGGGACATAAGTGGATTTCCTCGCTATTCAGATAGGGCCAAAAGGGACCATCAGGAGGATATCTCGGGTCATGCCATCTACACCAATTCGAGTATCCGGAAACGGGGAATTCATCTGCCACAAGAGACACCCATGCCCTTGGATAAGCACCATCATAATCGTCCTGGTACATGGACTGCGCTATTCCATATTGGCGCAGATTGGCCCGACAGGTCATTTCCCTTGCCTGTTCCTTGACCCGCTGCAGGGCCGGCATCATTATCGCCATCAATAGCGCAATAATAGCAATCACTACCAAAAGTTCTATTAACGTAAATCCCATTAAAAACTTCCAGCCTGCCCGGTTAGAAATCTTCGTTTCCAACGGGGGAACTCCGCCTCGAATCGACATAATATTACACCTCTTTTCTGCTCTAAAAAACACTTAATAAAATATCATCTATATTATCTACTTTTATTTATACTACCAAATAATCTGCCATAATTCAAGAAATTGACGGCTATTTTTCCCCAGCCTCTTAAGAGATTTGTCATTTCGCTTTCTTTTGCAATAATCTGCGGTTTTATCTAATTCTAAGATGCATTAAACCGCTCTTCTGTTCCGTCATTTTTCAGTTCTTACTCGTCATTTTGCTACAACCTTGCCAAAAAATACAGCGCACACTATACGAAGAATATTTGGAACAGATCGAGACAAATAGCCAAACGAAATTTGCAAAGATATAAAGGCTATGAGAAATCCTGCTCAGGCACCTCGGAGTACAAATCCACAATGTCCGACACATACGAATTTGTACGAGCAGGCTCTCCAGCACAGCAAACAAGACGTCCGAGAATACGGACTAATCAATTCCCACAAATAAACAAATATTTTAATCGGTGTTTCTCTTTGAACCGTTCTGAACGATCACAAAATTGATAACTGATTGTTTATAGGGCTGCCGCCGGTAAGCTTTTTGTTACTCCATACGGTACTAAAGGCGGCCCTCAACTAAGCCGAACCTAATATCCAGGGAGGCCCGCAAAATGAATTATTGAATAACAGAGACTAATGGATCATAAACAACGACATAAAAGACTGCGTCTGCTTATAAGCAGGCTCAATAAAGAACGCAAAAGACAGGCGAAAAAAATAGAGATACTTTGCGTCGATTTCATTGCTGCACAGCGGGACTTCATCGAAAGACTAAATACTATCAGTTTCACAGCGAATTTCTACGAAGCAATCACCGGAATAACCGACCTTGGCAAACTTTTACGCACCGCTGGCAAAGTTATCAAAGAGGGGGGCGTCCAGGCAAATGTCACCTTCTTTTTGCGACAGGCGGGAAGCTTCGAAATGCACATGTTAGAGAATGACAAGGCAACCACTCCTGAAGGATACCGCCTGGAAAATTCTTTCAACCCCGAGTTAGTTGAGAGTATCTGCAAGTCAAACAAAGCCTGCTCCATCGATGACATGTTCGCAATGGGTCTGCAGGGTAATTTGATCGACCTAAATAAAATATCAGCTGTCACGATTCCGCTGGGCGAGCACGGCCGATCATTGGGATTTATCCTGATTTACCGCTCATCACAAAACAAATTAACAACCGATGAGCTACACAAAATCTCCGGCATAACCTCCGGCCTGTCCCGGGCGATACAGGCCTGCCAGGTACTTTCGCACTCCCCCGATTAAAGTTTTACCTCCCTTGGATACACCACCTGTTCACAAATAATTTACTTGCACTTACTGCATTCATAGAACATAATAATCAGCGGCATTTAATAGGCAAATGTAACGTGTGCCTGTCCCTGCAATGCTATAAATAAAAGTCTGTCGCCAACAACTATGATTTAAGTTCAGAATTTGCAGGGAAGGTTAAAACCAAAAATCAGGAGATTTGAAAATGAGCGAGAGCGAACAGAACAATCTGGTCGAAACTACCGATTGCCTCGAAGCAGTCGGGGTATTCAGGGGGTGGAAAAACTTCTTGTTTGTAATTGCAGCACTTTGTTTGTTTCTGCTGCAGATATCCTTTTGGCTTGTAGACACCGGCCGCATCAAAGTTGACGGTGGAACCGGGAGCGAACCCGTCGTCGCTGCGGCCCGAGACGCAAACGACACGGAGGAAATTGAAGAGATCGCGATGCAAACAGTCGAAATCGCGAACCAACCAGCCGAAGCAGCGACAGCACAGCCGGAGAAAAAGAAAAGCCTGCTCTTTGGCATTACATTCAATCATTTAGCTCGGTTCATCGTGATTGTCAACGCCCTGCTCATATTGACAGCTACACTCTATTGCCTGACCATGCTCTTTAGCTTAAAAATTTCGCTGATTGGCAGACTCGGCGGCATGAACCATATCTGCCGGGCGTTTTTCCTCTCGCTGGTTACGCTCGTTCTGCTTATACCCTGGCAGAAGTTCTCTGCTTTTACCATCGTCGGAGCAACATACACCCCCGACGAGCTGATAAAGTGGCACGCCGCCGAGACCAATGATCTGTTCGGTCCCATCGTTTACTATTTGCGTTTTACCGGCTATTGGCTGCTGGTGCTGCTGCTGCTCATCATCGCACAGGTACGCAGCGCCCGCTGGACAAAGGCCATCCTTCGTCGATTGGAGATAATATAACCGCGATTCGCACTTTTAAAAAACTCAAGTAAATATTTGAATAAGAAGGAGAGATAATGAAACTGTTTCTTCGCAAATTGGCTATACCTCTTACGTGCCTGCTGGTAATCTTCTGTCATTCCTGCGCCACAGAGCAGGCACCAATCAGTAAAACCACCGAACCAAAGGCCGTCAAGGAACAGATAAAGCCACCTGCCGAACCCTCAGATATTGTCGCCAAAATCGGTGATTACGCAATCACAAGAGGCCAACTCGAAAAAAAGCTCATGGGAGAGCTGCGCCCGGGTCCCGAAGACGGTGGACAAGTAGAACCCATCGACGCCAAAAAGGTGCTCATGGAAATGATAGCAGAAAAAGCCATGATCATGGATGGCCGCAGGCAAAACTTACTCGAAGATGAAACAGCTCAGGAGTTGATTAAAGAATTCAGGGACAAACAAATCATAAACCTGATGTTCAAAAACTATCTGGAAGGCAAAATATCAGTCACGGACTCGGAAATAGAAGAAAAGCTCAAGGCCGATTCCAGGCTGGACAGGGAACGAGCCAGGAGAGTACTGGAAAGGGCACAAGCTAACAAACTCGCGGAACAGTATTACAACCAGCTATGTGAAAAATTCCATCTTCAAAAGCTAAGCAATAATTTCTCCAAAGCAGCCAAAATCCACCAGAGGCTGTTATATCAACCAAAGGAAACTCGCAAACAAAGGTGGATTATCCGCACTCAGGTAAAAGATGATTTGACGCCGGAGGAGCAAAACCTTCCTCTGGCAACGTATGATAACGGAAAAATAACATTGAAAGACTGGTTCGAAGGTCTATTCAAAATAGCCCCACCATCACGCCCCAAAGACTTGAACACCCCCCAGGGCGTTGAAAAGTTCTTGGATAGGATCATGAGGATGCCGCTTTTCGTCGCCGAGGCTGAGTCACTCGAACTCGACAAAGATGAAAATATCATAAGAAGCATAAGAAACCGCGAAGACAGATGGCTCCTCGGCCAGGTCAAATCAAAAAAGTTCAAAGAGATTAAGGAACCTACCGAAGAAGAGGTACTCGTCTTCTTCGAAGAGAACAAGCATAGCTTCGGACCCTCTGATAAACTCAAAATCGACCAGATATGGTGTCAGGACCTCGAAACCGCACAGAAGGCTAAAGCCGCACTGGATGACCAGGACGGGGATTTCGACTCTGTAAAACAGAAATACTCTCTGGAAAAGGAAAGTAAATCCCTTACTGTCTATCCCGCCAGCGAAGCCATGTTCTGGAAGGATTTATGGAATTGCGACCCGAATGAAATAACAGGACCCGTAAAGGGCTTCTACCAAAACGGCATTAAATGGCGCATCGTCAAAATAATGGAAAAGACCCCAGGCCAGCTGAAAGAGTATTCCAGCGATATGGACAGCCGCATCAAAGGCAGAATGTTTAGC
>CAYSLN010000081.1:0-3641 GCA_964431825.1 uncultured Pirellulales bacterium
CTGTTCGATTCTGTCGATTACACCATCAATCATGTGCAGCCTGTTGTCAGCGTGTTTGGCGATATCGGGTTCGTGGGTGACCATGATGATTGTTTTGCCCTGTTTGTTTAGTTCATCGAGCAATTCAAGGATTTGTTCACCCGTGGCCGAGTCAAGGTTACCAGTAGGCTCATCGGCAAAGATGACCTGCGGGTCGTTCGCCAAGGCTCGTGCGACGGCGACTCTTTGCATCTCGCCGCCCGAAAGCTCCGTGGGCCGATGGTGTAATCTGCCGCCAAGACCCACTTCTTCGGCAAGCTCACCTGCGCGCCGGGCACTACGTATAGCATCCCAGCCCAGATAGTAGAGCGGCAATTCTATGTTTCGCTGGACGGTGAGCTGAGGTATCAGGTTGAAGCTCTGGAAGACGAAACCAAGATACTTGAGGCGAAGCTCGCTGAGAGCATTGTCATCGAGGCTGCTGACATCGGTGTCTTCGAGGAAGTACCGGCCTGAGGTGAGTCGGTCAAGGCAACCGAGGATGTTCATCATTGTGCTTTTTCCAGAGCCGCTTGGACCCATAATCGCCCAGAAGCTGCCTTTTTTGAAGGAGAGAGTCACGCCGGCAAGGGCGTGCAGTTCCTGCACTCCCATCTGGTATATTTTTTGGGCTTCTTCAAGCCTGATGATTTCGTTGTTTTCCGTAAGGGGCAGGTCTACCATCTACTGATCCCCTTCCTGACGTCGCTGCCTTGGTCTACCTCCAGAGCCCTGAAAGCGTTGCCGCATCTGTTCTCGCTCTTCTTGCGACATATTTTCGAATCTTTCTCGCATCTTTTGCCGTTCTTCGTCCGACATATTCTGGAACCTCTCCCGCATCCTTTCGCCTTCGGAAGATTCGCCCTGAGGTGAGGCTTCCGGGCCCTGGTTCTGTTGGCGAGCCTCTGGTTGTGTCCCATTGGCGATTTCAAGCCTTTGGTTTATCTGCTGCTTCAAAGTATCGGCTGTATCATCGGAACCAGTTGGGCCGGTGCCTGCCATCTGTGAACCAGGCTCGATGGAAGCTGATTTCAGCGGAGGTGTAAGAAGGACAAGTTCTCCTTTGCTAAGACCGCTAATGATCGTAGCCATCCTGTTATTGTCGAGGCCAATCTCGACGTCTCGCTCCTCGATTATGCCGTCTTTGAAAACGTAGACGACATGACTTGCTCCAACCCGAAGGACGGACTGAACAGGCACATACACCGTATCTTCATACTGTGCGACGATTATCTCAACTTTGCAACTCATGCCTGTTCTCAGCGCCGGATCATTGCCCTCTAAATATACGTCGGAGTTATAGACCTTCAGGTCCGGATTCATCCACATACTCTGGGGGTCGGGTAGCGGAGCGATGTGAGCGACGGAACCAAGAAATTTCTTACCCGGCAGGGCATCGACCGTTATTACTGCAGGAAGTCCGACGCGTACCTTCTCAAGGCTTGCTTCATGAATATCGACCTCAGCCATCGACGCTGTGGCAGTTGGAAGGTATATCAACTCCTGTCGTTCAAAGACTTCTACACCCTCATCCAAGGGTGTTCGATTGTCGCGGAAGCCACCTCTTCGGGCACTGGTCGCATAGATAACCATTCCGTCGGCCGGGGCGTATACCTTGGCTTTTTTAATCTGGTCTTCCATCTTGGCCAGCTTATCTTTTTGACGCTTATATTCGGCCCCTTTCGCTTTTAAATCAGCCTCTGCCTGGACAACATTGGCTTTGGCCTTTCGCTCCGTGCGTTCCAGTGCCATTTCGGCCTGTCTAAGGTCGCTTTCGAGCTGTGCGATGTTGCGATGGTATGTGAAATTCTCTAACAACTTAAAATTGTTCTGTGCCAAAATCAAATCATTTTTATTGCGGCTGACAGCCAGCTTATCGGCCTGGAGTTCAGTATTGGCCATGTACTCCTTTTCGAAGAGCTTTTGCGACCACGCAAGAGTCTCTTCAGCACGCGCGAGTTCCTCTTCTGCCAGGGTGATTTCGTTTTCAGCAGCTGTCTTTTTGTTAGGATACTCCCCTTCATTGTACTGCGTCAGGTCCTGCCGGGCAAATTCGAGGGTGAGCTTGGCCACGTCAATGTCACTCTGGGCCTGATTTTTCACTACGGCCAAGTTTTCCTGAGCATTGATATAAGAAGCCTCACCATTCTGAACTCTAATCTCCTGGTCTATCTTGTTGTCCTCCAATCCACTGGCGTCCAATTCGACGAGGAGGTCTCCTTTCTTAACGCGTGTCCCTTCGGGGATGAGTGTAATAATGGAGGTCCGGCCTTCGACCTCGTTCTTTATGACAATCTGTTCTCTGGCCTTTATAGTGCCCGACTCCAAGACACTAATTGTCAAAGGGCCTCGTTTGGTCACAAATAGGGCCTGTTCAGTGGTCGGTTTTGCACTGCTTCTGACCGCTCTGAACAAGACGATGGCCAAAGCAACTACCACCACGAGCACAAGTGCACTGAGAACCCTAAAGGATTTACGCTTAGGCTGGTCGGCGTTGGTATTCGTATTATTTTTTGACATAATTCAATCTCCTCTGGTGAAGACTTTATCATCAAGAGGCTTTTTTAGACTTTCTTTACTGAAAAAAATCTTCATTATTGTACCTCTTGCTCCCACATTCCATCCGGTCTAACCTGTAATACTCCAGTATCGCGGAAGAAGTTCAATTTTGCGATAGTGTGGCTCACTAATGCACTTGTATAGTCATTTTGTGCCCGCACCAGAGCATTCTGTGAATCCAGGAGAAGCCGGACAGTTAATCGGCCGGCGTCCAATAGCATTTCATTACTCTCAACCCGCTTCTCGGCCAAGTCTAAACTCAATTTTTGAATACGGTACGATTCCGATTGTTCCCTCAATCCACGATATGCGTCGCGTACCTCTAATTTAATTTCGTCCACGTCGTTCTCATAGGACCGTCGCTGCTGCGTAAACGCTATCAGAGCTTCGCGATAGGCGTTACGCTCAGATTTTCGGTCAAAAGGCAAATCAGCCTCCAAACCCAAGGTATAGGTGCCCTCGTGAAATTGCAATCTACTATAATCAGTATCGGGGGTCGAGCCAACGCCGGCGCTACCAGTCAGATTCAGCTCAGCACCAAGATTGTCGGCAGCTACTAAAACTTTGCGCTCAGCATCATCGACCTGATCTAGACTATTAGTCAAATCCAAACGTTGAGCCAAGGCTGTTTCAACGGCAACATCCAATGTATAATTGGGGTCACTTATCCCAGCTTTCCTTAAAGCTTCCAACTCATTCGGATCCAATTCTATACGAGCGTCAGTCGGCAAGGATAACCTTATCTTAAACTGGTCAAGTCTCTGTTCATACCTTTGTTGGGCGGCCACCCAGTTATTTTCTGCACTTAGCATACTCTGTTCGGCCTCATCCACATCGATACGGTCCACACGACCAGCTTCGGCAAGCATATCCAGGCGCTTTTTTGATTCGACCTGCATATCATAATTATTCCTGGCATTGTTTACCGCATCTTTTGACTGCAACACACTGTAATAGTCGTTTACAATGGAAACTACAAAGGTCTTGCGATAACGATTGAATGAACGTATCTGATACAAAGCATTTCTCTCGGCCTGGGTCAGGTTCTCCTGTGCGATTTTACG
>CAYSLN010000081.1:3741-10196 GCA_964431825.1 uncultured Pirellulales bacterium
CCAAAGCCCTCCTGCCATTTGCTATCGATGATACTGTAAACTTCCTCATCAGCCTCATTTTTGTACTGCTGAGTACTGCACCCCTCGGCGAGACCAAAGATAATAGCAGCGCACAGCCCCCCTAACAGCAATATTATAGGTCTATAACGATAGAGCATATAACTCATCTCCGGTATTACGGTTACCATGTTTACTGTGAATTTAGACGCTTTTGTAAGGGAAGATATTGCCAAAAAAGCTGCGATTGCCCCGTTCAAAAACGCATTTTTTGCAAAAAATCGGCCAAATCAACAAGAAAACGTCATAAATAATACGAGATTATGTGCCGTTAGAGCAAACAAAGTGGAGAAATTTATTGCTGAACCCGAGAAAAGAACCGACGGCCTTACTATGGACCAGCCCAAGTGCCCCCCCCGAGTTTATCGAGGCAGGGTTGTCTAAGTCCAATTATATGTTGGTTTGATTCTCAACAAGGGTATTTTCCAGAGCTTCGTCTACCTTCGCAGGCAGAACCTCCGGGGTGGATTTTGGAACGAATGGTAAGAAGACAGTAAAGGTTGTGCCTTTGTTCAACTCGCTCTCAACTTCAATCCTGCCATCGTGAGCCATTACGATTTTACTGACGATAGAAAGTCCGAGACCTGTGCCCTTGATTTCCTTACCCGGGCGATGCACGCGGTAGAACTGGTCAAATATTTTCGGAAGAGCCTCTTTGGGCATCCCCATACCGGTATCTTTGACACGCATCATAAATTCCTCATCCTGGCGTCGAACGCAAACAGAGACCTGACCTTTCTCACTGGTAAACTTGATTGCATTACTAATGAGGTTCGTGATAGCCTGAATAATCCTGTCGCTATCAAATGTGGCTTTAGGCAAGTTATCCTCAAGTTCAACGGTAAGATCCACCTTTTTCTTCTTAGCATAAGGTGCCATTGTACCATAAGCATCTTCAACGACTCTGCTAACATCGTTTTCCTGCATATGGAATTCCATTTTTCCGGCGCCCAGCTTTTGAAAATCCAAGACATCGTTAATCAATCGTGAAAGTCTGTCTATATTTCTCTTTGCGACATCTAAAAAATGCCTCTGGTCGTCATTTATCTTTCCCGCTACTCCATCCAAGACAATCAGGACAGCTTCCTTCATAGATGCCATGGGTGTCCGCAGCTCATGGGAAACTGTGGATATGAATTGTGACTTTATCGCCATTGTCTCTTTTAGTTGCTCCTCCGCTCTCTTGCGGTCAGTGACATCATTAATGGCAACGACTGCATGCTTATCACTATCTATGATTACCGGCTCGGCACTTATAGAAAGCCAAGGGCTGATCTTCTCACCGTTAACTTCAAGAGTAAACTGAACTTCGACTCCTTTAACAGAGTCCTGCAAATCCAACGCAACCTTTATGGTCTTTCGGAGCAGACATGCTGCACAGTTCGGGCTGTATCCACAACCCATATCATTGTAAGTACTATTGGAGCAACCCAGAGCACCACCAGGTAGTTGATTAATGATCTGTGAGAATTTTTTGCGAACCATTTGCCTGACAGCATCATTGGCGCGCTTGACAATCATATCCTCGTTGACTAAAAGCATACCGATAGGTGCGGCGTCAAATATCGCTTCAAGATTTTTCTGCTTTCGGTCGAGTATTTCACTAAGCTGTCGGCTTTCAGTAACGTCTTTGGCATATTCAATGATACCTGTCACCTGACCATTTTCATCTTTGAGAGGAAAAGCACTAAGATCAACCCATCCATCTGATTCATCCGGACGTACATAAGGGACAGTAGTGGTTTGTGTCTGGCCCGTTTCTATTGCCAGCTTGGAAGGACACCAGGGACATATAGAGTCCCTATCATGATACGCATCGTAGCATTTCTTGCCGACAAGCGGAACTTTGCCAGGGTGCATTTTTTCCATCGTGTTATTGACCCTGACAACATTGTAGTCCTGGTCCAAAACACCAATCCCATCCTGAATTGCGTCATACATATCCTCAAGGAAATGCTCTCGCTGCCGGAGTGCATCCTCTGCCTGCTTACGGTCGGTGATATCTCTTATAACACCTATCGAACCTGTAACGTTGCCTTCGGAATCTTTCAGGACACTCAGCGAAACATCAACGTCAATCACCTGGCCACCCTTCTTGAGCATCTTCGTTTCAAGGTGGTGCTGCACTCCCTTTTCCCTGACATTATGGCCTCTCATTTTCTCCCACTCATCCTCCAGGTAGAGTGATTTTACAGGCTTTAGATGTAAATCACTTCTGTCCATATTCAGGAGTTTCTCTGTAAACTTGTTCCAAGAAACAAGACGCTCCTGTGCATCCGCCATCGTAATGGCAACGGCGGAATTTTCGAAAATTGTCCGGTACCTCTGTTCAGCCGATTGCAGTTCATGCTCTGTTTTCTTTCGCTCGATGGCATAACGGATGGCACGTGCCAGCAGAATGCTGTCGACCTTTCCCTTTATCAGATAATCCTGGACACCCTCCTGGACAGCCCTGATTGCCATCTCTTCATCATCAAGGCCACTGAGGACAATAACCGGTACTTGCGGGGCCTGAGCCTGCAGCGAGGTAAACGATTCAGCTCCATCGGCGTCAGGCAGACCAAGGTCAAGCAGAACAATATCAAAACGGTCCTTATCCAGCAGCTCAAGAGCGGTAACCAAACGATCCGCAGATTTTACCCGAGAAACAGGCAGTGAGGATTCAGACAGCAATCTCTCCAGGAGTTTTCTATCTACTATGTCATCTTCGACTATAAGAATATTTAATGGCTCAGTATTCAATTTCACAGCTCCAGCCCCCAGTGACATAAGCATCTTTTTCTTTTTCGCAGTGTTAACAATTATCCTCTGCGAACCAAACCATCAACATCATTCGGCATTTTTATTATTCAGGACTTTCGTAATTTTTCCCATTAGCTCTGTGAAATCAAACGGTTTGATAGCATAATCCGCAATGTTGTAGGCTGAAGCAGCAGCTATATCCTGAGGCTCGCAGAGAGCGGTGAGCATTATTACGGGTATGTTTTTTAACTCAGAGTTATTTCTGAGTCGCTCGAGCATCTCACGGCCGTTCATAACCGGCATGTTCGTGTCTAACAGTATAAGGTCCGGTTTTTCGCTTGCTGCTTTTTCCAGCCCTTCCTTTCCGTTGGCAGCTGTAACAACCTCATAATGGGAAAATTCAAGGCGGTATCGCACGGTGCCAACCAAATCAGACTCGTCATCGACCAAAAGTATCTTGGCTTGTGTTGTCTTCTTTTTTGACTTAAATAATCCTAACATCGTAGTTTTCCTTTTCAAATTGCATAATCTTCTCAAGTTTTCTTCACTAAAGAACTACACTAAAAAGTACTTCCCTATCCAAACCAACGGAAATATCGGCAGAAGATATAGCTAATATCCTGACTGTATTATTTATCAACTTCATCCTCCCTGATCCTGTTTTTGTTTTTCATATAATGGTGTTATCGAAGGCATCGGTCTGTTATTGAGTTCATCATATTTGGCCATCACCTCCTCTGGAATCGGCTCGCCTTTGTAAATATGCGGCGAGAGCAATACTATCAACTCGGAATTCTTAACGATTACCTGATTGTTGCTAAAAAGAGCACCAATAATGGGCAAATCACCAAGTAATGGTATCTGACTTCGCTGGTTTGTCGTCTCTTTTCGTCTGAGCCCGCCCATTACGACCACCTCACCGTCTTTGAGCAAAAGCGTGGTTTTTGCCGTCCTGGTATCAATTATAGGAACTCCAGTACTACTCTCGCCAGCCTTTACGTTTTGTTCAGGCTCGACTGTTACAAGAATGTAACCATCATCAGTGAGCGTGGCACTGACATTCAACTTTACGCCAACCTTTCTGAATTCAGTTCCTGTGAGTTCTCCTCCTTCCGATGTTTGCTTTATTTCCGCATAAGGGAATTCTCTGACAGTTTCAATTGAGGCGGATTCTCCACTGACAACCATTACCCGAGGGCTAGCAAGAATCTCAACATCCTTTTTCTCCTGCAACAGATGAATCGTATTTCGGACAGTGCCACCAACAATAGCCAAATATCCTCCCTCAACGCCGGCGGCACTGACCGTGTTATATGCGGTGGCGTTGCCCATTGCAGCAGCGGTAGCATCAACCATACCAAGGCGTGAGCCCAGGTTCTGTCTGTAACTATCTTTACGTGCATCGCTCGTGAGGAAATCCCAGTTAACGCCGATTTCGGTATCATCGTCCAACTGCACATCGAGAATGACCGCCTCTATCACAAGTTGTTGCGGCATTTTGTCGGCGTTTCTTACTTCGGCGAGGATTTTAGTAAGATTATCCCTTGTATCACATATTATCACGGAATTGGTTTTATCATTCGTTGCTATGCTGCCATACTGAGACAACATTTTATCCAGAACGGTTTTAAGGTTCTTGGCTTCGAGGAACTTCAATGTCACGGTCTCAACAAAAAGTCCGGATGTGGGCTTGTCTATTTTCTCTATCTCGGAGAGAATCATATCGAGATTGTTTTTGGTGTCGCAAACAACCAGAGAGTTTGTTCTTTCTACAACTGAAATACTTCCATACTCGGAGGACATCTTTTCAAGAGCAAGCTTGGTGCTTTTAGCATCGAGATATCTTAAGGTTACTGTCTCAACAAGTAGTCCCTGCATCGGTTTGTCTATTTTCTCCAGCTCGGCAAGCATCGCTGCAAGATTATTCCGCGTGTCACAGATTACCAGAGAATTGCTTTTCTCAACGACGCTAATACTGCCGTTTTCGGAAGACACTTTTTCAAGCACAGCTTTGGCGCTTTTGGCATCAAGGAACTTGAGAGTTACAGCATCCACGACCAATCCGGGTATGGGCTTATCTATTTTCGCGATTTCGTTCAAAATTCTTTCAAGATTCTCTTTTGTATCAAAAATAATCAAAGAGTTAGTTTTTTCAAGGACTGCGATATTACCAAAGTCCGAAGACATGCACTCAAATGCCGCACCAGTGCTCTGGGCATCGAGGAACTTTAGAGTTACAGTCTCAAGGAACAACTCCGGTCTTTCCTCAGGCGGAATTTCAAGCTGAGAGGGTTTTTGTGAAGGAGACTCCATCTCTTTGAGAAGAGCCCCAAATGGATTACCGCTGCCAACAGCTGACTTGCTGTTTAGTTCAGCTTCAGTTTGCGCCAGAGCCGATTGTTCCCAGCCGGGCCATACGAAAGTAGTCAAAACGAGGCAACAAAAGATTATTTTATACTTGGGCTTAATCATTGAGCACGGTCTCCTCATCCTGCATTATGCACATTGTAATAGTCACATCACATTTGAGTCGTGCCAAATTGATGTCGTGAATTTTCATTTTAATTGACCTTACCAACACCTTCTGAGCACGATCCTGCAATCCCTCTACCAATCTGACTATATCGTCGTATGTACCGAGAACACTCAACATCGCACTGTCCACATATACAAGCGATGTATCTTCAGGCTGTTTGGCTGCGGAACCTCGCTTACTCGTGGTAAAGTTAAGGGAGCTAACCGTACAACCTGATTTCTCGGCAACAGCCTTCAGGTTAGTAAAGAAGTCTTTTGCCTGTCCAGAGGTAAACAAGCTGCCCTGCATTTGTGCAAACTGTTCCTGCAATTGTTCCAGCTTTGCTTGCTTTTTCTTGAGCGAGACACTGATAATTTTGTTTTCCTTTATAATGTCGCTTACAACGGGTTTATATCGCTGCACAGCGAACAGATAGTTAACATGTGGAGCAACTATCCAGTTATACATTGCTATTGCTGTAATTACAGTCAACGCCGCGAAGACGGCATTTCTCGACGAACCCTTCAACTTGATAAGATTACCGATTAACACTGGCTAGTTTCCTTTTCCGGCAGTCAGGGAACAATTTATCACATACCTGAGTAACGAATTATTTTTGTTATATCTTTCGACCTTAACCAAAGAAACAGAATCTATATGCTGCGATTTGCCCATCGTATCCATGAACAAATGAACAGCTTCATATGACAATGCGAGGCCTTCGAGGAGCATTCCGGGTCCGTCTTTACTTGACAGGTTTGTTATACAGACACTGTTCGGCGTACCATTTCTGATATCACCCAATATTTGGGCCCAATCCACGTCCGTGAGTGAACCTAAGACCTTGTTCACCCGGCTAATACTGTTAGAGAGGCTTTTTATTTGGTTATCTAACGATTTTTCTTTTCTAATAAGCATACTTGTGTGTTGTAATGTTTGTCCCTGCTTTTTACGGATAATGCTCTGGTTCATCTTTTCGGTTATCAGAGTAAGTCCGCCGACAACGAATACCATAAAGACCAGAACCATCGCTGCGACATTGGCCGCTATAATGGCACGTTTTCTAATAGATTTAACCTCAGCCATTTCCGGTGGAAGCAGGTCTATTCTTAAATTATTGCTTTGATTCCCAGCCAAAAGC
>CAYSLN010000082.1:0-10104 GCA_964431825.1 uncultured Pirellulales bacterium
ATAAATACGGTTCGGATGAGATATATAAGTTTCATGAAATCATGATACGCATCATCGGAACAGCCCTCTGTTTGGTCATTCCGGGATTTTTGTATTATAAACGTTCCAGTTTTCTTCCGGCGGAGAATTCGTTAAAGAAACTGGAAAACTATTCTCAAATCGCTACGTCAACTCAGAAATTAAATATTGCTTTTACCTGGATTCTTTTGGGATTACTGGCGGTGATGGTCATCGGGTATGCGGTCATGGCATGGAAGAAAAACCGTCATAGTGCAAAGATTACGACCGGATTCATCGGACTTTTGTTTGTGCCTATCTGGTTTTTGAAGGGTTTTTTTTACAGCCGGCTCTACTATATTCAGAGTTACGGCAATTGGAGTCTGGCTTTATCTTTCTATTCACTGCTGATTATAGGCCTGATTGCTTTTTACGGTATGAAAGTTTCTTGGAAAGGCTTTATCTGTTTTATAGATGCGGTTCCCTCTCTGCTGTTGGTTTATATTGTTTTGGGCGGCATTTTAACCGGCATCTTCACGGCAACTGAGGCCTCAGCGGTTGCCGTGTTGTACGCGTTTATACTGGCGGTGGTGGTGTACCGGGAAGTCAAGATCAGGGAGCTGCCGAAGATTCTTCTTCAGTGTGGGGTTACCACATCGGTTGTTTTCCTGCTCATTGGAACAAGTATGACAATGTCCTGGGTGCTGGCATCGGAAAATATCCCTCAGGATATTAGTGCCACACTCTTAAACACAACAGGCAATAAAATCCTCCTTCTTTTGATGATAAATGCCATCTTATTGGTTGTCGGTACTTTTATGGATATGACGCCGGCGATTTTGATATTCACTCCTATCTTTTTACCTATAGTTGAGAAACTTGGCATTCACCCATTGCATTTTGGTATCATTATCATAATGAATTTGTGTATAGGTCTGTGCACGCCGCCGGTTGGGACATGCCTTTTTCTCGGATGTGGTATAGCCGGGACCACAGTGACCAAGATAATGCGTCATATTCTGCCCTTTTTTGTCGCTATGATAATTACGCTTTTGATATGTACCTTCGTTCCTGAAATATCCATGTGGATTCCGGATAAGCTCGGATTTGTTAAGTAGATGTAGCGCATAAAAAACAGGCTCTTCAGGAACGCCAAAACGTCCTTTCTGCCTGTGTTCTTTCCCGGTTTCTAAACGACCTTGTTGTGTTTGGATTCTTTTTTAGGTTGTGTGAGTGATTGTGGCTCGGCGACCTTGCGGTAGCCCAATGCTTTTATTAGTTCAAGTACCTCGGTCCAGGTTGGGAAGGGCCTTGCATTTTTTCTTTTATATTCCTGGACTGCCATTAGAAACTCGAATTGCTCGTCAGACATTTGGCCCTCTTCGGCGGCTTTTCGCTCGTCCGATCTTCGTCTGCCGGGACCACGGCGGCGGTCCAGACCTAAGCGTCTGTCAACAACACTCTGCCGGCGGTCTTCGCTTGTACGACGTTCTATAGAATGCTCTTTATCCATATATCAGATATTGGACTTGCGTTTTTCTGCTTATTTGCTTGCGGGTATGTATATAGTGAACAAGCGGGTCAGCAGAATTACGCCAGGCTGTTTGGGTTTGGAATTCGGCGAAGATTAAAAATCATCCTCAAAGACACTGTCGTCGAAGTCATCTTCCTCTGAAGTAAAATCGTAGAAGTCATCATAGGCATCCTGTGACTCTATTACTACGTGTGCTTCATCAAGGAAATCTTCGGGGACCATCACAGCAATTCCTTTGGTAGCCATCGACTGGTCAGTTTGCTCCTTAATTATGGCAGGAATGTCGTTGATTTTCAGCAGAGTTTCGTACTCCTTGGCCTGCTCCAAATCCTCAACAAGGGTGACGACTACGAATTCCTTAAGTTTAGCCTGCGATTTATGCTGTTTTTTTGAACGCTTTTCCATATTCTGTATCTCCGGAACAAACCTGGTTACCAGATGCTCCTTTCAGCTTTTGGAACCCCATTCAATATATCCCGTTTCAGCGGGGTCGTCTGTTCAAAAATACTTGTCCAGATGTTTTCGTCAAAATAACCCGCTCGGATTATTTAAATTATCAAAAAATGCCAGCTTCTCGGAGAACATAATTAGCTCGTTTGATATCTGTGCCATCGGCTCCGTAGCCAGAAAAATTTAACATTTGAGCGTTTTTTTGTTGCAAAATCTGAGGGTTGTGCATATTAAGGTTGTTTGACAGTGTGCCGGGCTCAAAGGTCTTGAACCGGACTATATTGGAATTAAACTTTTTTCATGGAGGATTTTTGTAATGGCAAAAACGAAGAAAAGGGATTGTTTAGTTGTAGCCAGCAAAGTTAAAGCGCACATCAAGAGCAAGAAGATGATGACTTCGTCAGATGCAGTAGAGGCCATCAGCGAGAACGTTTATAGCATACTTGATTGCGCCATTGCCCGCGCCAAGGCCAATCGCCGCAGCACAGTCAGGGCACAGGACCTGTAGGCAAGTTCTGCTCTAACATCTTTTGTTTTCTCAGGTTATGTTTGAAGCAGTGTTGTCCAGACTAAGCCGTTCCGCTTTTTTGGGCGCGGGACGGCTTTTTTGTAGAGTATATCAGCGGCGTATCATTCGATTTTGTTGGTAGCTATCCATCTTAGCGGTCTGTGTAGTGGGCAGTGAGCGTCAGCGAATAAATGGGGTCGTGGAATGTATAATTTTACATTATTTTCTAATTTCTCCAATAGCCCATAAAATACCCATTATTAGTATTAAAATTTACTATTTTTAAAAAATTTATTGAACTACCTATGTTGAAAAGGCCGATTTGTATATTAGATAGTATGACAAAATACGATTAGTTTTGTGAATCTTGGAATTAAGATTGTGTAATTTCTTGCCGATAAGGTCTTTACCGGCGATTGGCGAATTGGATTGGCAGCCAGACATCTTCGGACCGGTTTGTTTATATTAATGTCGGATCTGGGAATGATGATTTGGCGTAACCTCTTAGCGAGCGAAAGATTATGGGACTAAACCAAGAGGGGGGGTATATTAGAATTTTCATGTTAGGTTGGGAGTTTCCGCCGTTTATAAGTGGTGGGCTCGGTACGGCGTGCTACGGACTTACCAGAGCGATGGATCAGCTTGGCATGAAGGTCACCTTTGTTCTGCCAAAAATGGTGGGGAGCAAATACTCTACTCACGTCAAGCTCCTTAGCCCAAGTTCTCGGTCATTCTCAGGTTCCTATAAAATCGCAGGGCTTAAGAACGTAAAGTTCCACACAATTGAGTCGCCTTTGCAGCCATATACGACGCCCGATGTTTTCCAGCAACGGGTAGAAGAAACTTTAAGACAAAAGCGGGAGATGTATGGGGGTAGTGTCAGTGCTGCAAGTCAGTTGATTGGTGAAATAGACTACCACAGCGATATGTGTGCTGAAGTGGGTCGTTATGCTGTGATTGCGGCTCAGTTAGCAGAGAATGAGCAGTTCGATATCGTCCATGCCCACGATTGGATGACGTATCCTGCGGGAATTGCAGTGGCGACAATGAGTGGAAAACCGCTGGTTGTGCACGTACATTCAACAGAATTCGACCGCAGTGGTGAGCACGTCAACCAGATGATTTACGACATCGAGCGAGAGGGTATGCACAGAGCGGACAAAGTAATCGCTGTCAGTCATTTTACGCGGAGTATTATAATAAGCCGATATGGTGTTAGCGGTGAAAAAGTTGAGGTGGTCTATAACGGCGTAGAACACAACAGCAATTGGTCACTGACTGAGACCAGCATTGGTAAAGATGAGAAAATCGTGCTGTTTCTGGGCCGGATTACGATGCAAAAAGGCCCGGAGTACTTTCTCCATGCGGCCAAGAAGGTACTGGAGGTAATGGACAACGTCAAATTTGTTATGGCTGGTTCCGGCGATTTAATGCACCGCTCAATTGAGATGGCGGCAGAACTCGGCATTGGCCATAAGGTACTTTTCACCGGCTTCTTACGCGGCGAGGACGTCCAGAAGATATATAAAATGGCTGACCTGTACGTAATGCCTTCGGTATCGGAGCCGTTTGGTATTGCGCCTCTGGAGGCCCTGAACAACGATGTACCCGTCATCATAAGTAAGCAAAGCGGTGTGTCAGAAGTTTTGACGCATGTTTTGAAGGTTGACTTCTGGGACGTCAATGAGATTGCCAACAAGGTTGTGGCGGTACTGAAGTATCCTCCATTGCAGTTGACGCTGCGAAGCCACGGTAATTTTGAGGCCAGAAAATTACGATGGAGAGACAGCGCACAGAAATGTGCGAAGGTTTATAAAGAGATGCTGGTTTCGGTTTGATTTCGTTGTGTGTTGTGTGAGATAAAAAGAGATGCCTTCAGTATGTTTTTATTTTCAGGTTCATCAGCCGTTGCGATTGAGACACTATACGGTATTTGACAGTACCGACAAGTATTTCGACGATTATAAGAATGGGTTTATATGCAGGAAGGTGGCAAACAAATGTTATCTTCCGGCCAACCGGCTGCTTCTTGATATAATACGCAGATTCGAGGGCAGATTTAGAATAGCCTATAGCATAACCGGGGTCTTGCTGGAGCAGTTCGAGCGTTATTCGCCGGAGGTTATGAGCACTTTTGATGCTCTGGCGGAAACCGGCTGTGTAGAATTTTTGGCTGAGACGTATTATCACAGTCTTAGTTTTCTGTATTCACGCGACGAATTCATCGAGCAGATACACAAACACATCGAGGCCATCAGTGTTTTTGGTCAAAAGCCACGGGTATTTAGAAATACGGAGCTGATATACAATAATGATTTAGCTGCTCTTATTGAGTCGATGGGCATTTTTGACGCGATAATAGCCGAGGGAGCAGACCATATCCTTGGTCTTCGCAGTCCCAATTTTCTATATAGGCCTAAGGGTTGTAACAAATTGAAACTTTTGTTGAAAAACTATTCTCTCAGCGACGATATTGCGTTTAGGTTTTCCAATCGTGATTGGCAGGAGTGGCCTTTGACGGCGGAGAAATTTGCCCGCTGGATAAGCAATGTTAACGGCAACGGTAATGTAGTTAACCTGTTTATGGATTATGAGACATTCGGCGAACATCAATGGGAAGATACTGGGATATTCAATTTTATGCGTCACCTGCCAGAGGAAGTCCTGAAGCATCCGGACAATGATTTCAAAACACCCAGCGAGGTAGTTGAATGTTATGAGGCTATCGACACAGTCGATGTGCCGCATATCATAAGCTGGGCAGATACTGAAAGAGACATCTCTGCCTGGCTTGGAAACGCCATGCAATCCAATGCTGTTCATGAGCTTTATCGGCTCGAAAAGGAAATCAAGAAGACCAACGACGAAAAAATCATCGCAGACTGGCGAAGATTGCAGGCATCAGACCACTTTTACTATATGTGCACGAAATACTTTGCCGACGGGGATGTCCATAAGTATTTTAATCCCTATGACTCACCTTACGATTCTTACATAAACTTTATGAATGTGTTGGATAATCTTCAGAGCCGTTGTGCCAAGGAGGTGTCCAGGGGGGCATTTCATCCCATACCAAAAAGTGCCGCAACGAGAGACTTTTTTGGTGCAGGATCACAAAATAAAAACCCGCCCAATTTGCAAACGGTAAATTAAATGTTTTGTGCTGCTTTGTTGTTCAAAGTAGTTCTGATTTTTAGACCTTAGCATAATAATGTTTTCGGGAGTAAGGTTTTGTTGACACTGCAGAAAGCCGACGATGCACAAATTGTGTCCATATCGACTCGCGATGAGCCTATTGAGAATTTGCTAACCAAAGAATGGCTGTTGACCAACGAGCGTGGTAGTTACGCATCATCGACAAGTGTCGGGTGCAATACCAGAGGTTATCACGGTCTGCTCATTGGCTCGCTTAATCCGCCTGTTAACAGGATAATGGCGCTGGCGAATTGTCTGGAGATGGTAATATCGGAGCAGAAGTTATTTAACCTTTCAACTTTTGAATTTAGTGACAAGTTCGCGCCGGAGGGTTTTAGCTACATAAAGCGGTTCAGCCGGGATGTTGGCGTACATTTCGATTACGAGCTGGGCCAGGTTAAGTTGACTAAATCCGTATACCTTCTCCGTAGCACAGACACAGTTGCGATCGTGTATGATTTTACAAATGTTGAGAATCCAGCGGAATTTGTTTTGCGTCCATTTGTTGGTTTACGAGATTTCCATACACTTCAAAGATCTTACGCTCCGTTAAGTTCAACTTGGGTTGGTAATGGCCTGCTGGTCCACTATGATACGCCTGTCAGTTGTGGATTGTTTTTGAGTTGCCCAACGATGAAGTTTGAAAAAGACCAGCAATGGTGGTTCAATTTCGTATATCGTAACGACAAGGAAAGAGGTCAGAATTTTACCGAAGATTTGTGGACGCCCGGTTTCTTCAAGTGTCGTGTAGAGGCTCCAACGAAGATTGTTCTCTGGGCCAATCTGAGCAATCACTGTAGGCCTGAGCAATTCAGGGAGCCCGTTTTGCAAGTAGGGGGCAAAACAGAGACCCTAATAAGCGCTGATATCGAGTCGGTGAGCGAGGATTTGCACAGGCACCAGAATATGATAATTGGCACTGCAAAAGCCAGAGGTGGAAGATTTAGAATGCTCTGTTTGGCTGCCGACCAGTTTGTTACAAAACGCCAAACAGAACAGAACCATCGAACCACTATTTTAGCGGGCTTCCCATGGTTTGCAGACTGGGGCAGGGATGTTTTTGTGTCTCTGCCGGGCTTGTTGCTTTCGATCGGCAGATTCGAGGATGCAAAATCGGTTTTGACTACCTTCGCTCAGGCGGCGGATAATGGTATGATTCCAAATCGATTCGATGACCGCAGCGACACAGCTTATTTTAACAGTGTTGATGCTTCTCTTTGGTTTATCAACGCAGCTTTTCAATATTTAGATGCTACTGGTGATTCAAAAACCTTCATGCAACATCTTCTACCCATAATTTGCTGGATTACAGACTCATACCAAAATGGCACGTGGTTTGGCATTCGCGCTGATACCGATGGGCTTATAACCGCGGGTGATAACGACACACAGCTCACATGGATGGATGCCAAGTATGACAATGTTGCCTTTACGCCACGGTGTGGTAAGGCGGTGGAGGTTAATGCACTATGGTATAATAGTCTTTGTTTTCTTGGGCAATTTTACGCCAGTCCTGTTGGAGGTCCTCGTAATGGCCGGGCAGGCGCTGGGGCTTTTGCTTCCAAGGGGGCCGGCCGAAATATGGAGAAGGCGGAGCATTACAGGGCTATGGCAGACCAAGTTGGACGTCGTTTCTGTGAATTATTTTGGAATGAGCAGTGCGGTTACTTGAATGATAACATTTTTCCTGACAGTTCATGTGATGCAAGCCTTCGGCCGAACCAGATATTTGCTGTTTCACTTCCATTTTCCCCCCCCTTATCGTTGCCCCAGCAAAAGTCAATCGTTGATGTAGTACGGCGAGAACTGTTGACACCTTACGGCCTTCGAACGTTGAACGTTCAGCACAGTGGTTATAAAGGTAGGTATACGGGCCCACAGCAGCAGAGGGACGCGGCTTATCACCAAGGTACGGTTTGGCCATATCTGATAGGACCGTTCGTGGAGGCGTATTTGAAGGTTAATGGATTTAGCCGGAAGAGCAAGAAAGAAGCCGCAGGATTCATTGAGCCTTTGATGAAACATCTAACCGGAGAAGCCTGCCTTGGGAGTGTATCGGAAATATTCGACGGCGATGCTCCGCATTATCCGAGAGGATGCACCGCTCAGGCCTGGAGCGTGGGTGAACTAATCAGGGCATATCTAAAGGTAAACAGTTGAAAAGCTGCAAGTCTGAAATCGTCGGAGTTCAGAACTTTTTCGCCATTTGTTTTGCTTTTTCAATGGCCTTGGTTTTTTTCTGTTTTGCAGTATCTGCACCGCCAGCAAGGGTCGGCTCAACTAATACCGAGTTAATATCGTTTAGGCCTATAAAGGGCAGTATTAACTCGAGATACTTTTTTTGCAGGTCAAATGCCTCATAGTCCGTACCAGCTGGGTATTCGCCACCACGTGCATAGGCGATGAAGACGGGCTTGTTTTTTACCAAACCTTCGTACTTGCCGTCTTCGGTGACGGTGAAAGTGTGGCCCGGCTGGACGATTATATCTATGTATTGTTTCAAGCGATAAGGGATTGAAAAGTTCCACATCGGTACCGCTATAACGTATTTGTCTGCTGATTTGAATTCCTCGATTACAGATACGATTTTCTGCCAGGTTTGCTTTTCTTTTTGTGAATGTTCCTTGTTGTGCATTATTTTGTATTTCGCTGAAGCAGCTTCAAAATCAAAGGCAGGGAGTGGCTCTTTGAAGATATCAATAGTTTTAACACTGTCATCGGGATGGGCCTGGAGATACGAGTTAACAAATGCATCGGCTACAGCGGTTGAAAAAGACAGGTCTGCCATAGGTGAGGCTTTTATATATAACAGGTTGCTCATAGTGACCTCCATTCTAACTTTGAGTCAATAAATATCAGAAAAACACACGTTTAACTTCTTTATCTGTAAAATACGAATACATGGCTTTTTATGTTCAAGTGTAGTCCTGATTCTGGTTAAAAGTTGAGATTTGTGCAAGTGCTTTTTTGCCAGCCTGTAGCAGTCATTTTTCATGCCTATGGGTTCGGATTTGAGAAAATACTGTTGAGGCTTTTGGTTTTAACATTTGCTTGGACTGGCTGGAAATCTGCTGGTGGTCTCTATATAAGAACTGTGCCCTGGACAATAAAATGTTATAAAATTTGTTGAAACCGCGAGATAATAAGCTATAAATATCTGCATCTGTTCTTTGCGGGATCAATGACAGACAGAGCCTTTTTGAAAGGGAGCGATATGGTTGACGAAAGAGAGTCATCTCAATTATTTAACACTCTTCTTTTTCCAAAGATATTCCAAACTTTCCGCATTGCCATTCAGCCGAGCAAACTGATAATTGCCTTTCTGGCGGTGGTTGCTATATGCCTGGCTGGCTATGTTATGGACTTCAGCGAAACCGTTGTTGTTACAAAAAGGGCCCAAGGTGAAGTTGCGGAGTTGCAAGTTTATATTGACAATCCGGAGTTGGTGCAGGGTTTCATCGAAAGGTATAAGGAAAGTGGGCAACGCCGTGGTGTGTTTTCTACGCTTTGGCATTTTGGTTCGGCGAGATTTCACTCTGCTATAGGAGATTTGTTCGAACTTAACCTTGCGAGTGCTACAGAAGAGGCCGCTGCGTATTTCAGGGCGGTAGGATGGGCGCTACGGTATCATCTTCTTTATTGCTTAATTTTCTTTGCGATAAAGCTTGTTGTGCTCTCGATTGCCGGTGGTGGCTTATGCCGAATTGCAGCGTTGCAATTTGCACAAGGCGAGAAACCCGGTTTGGGTGAGGCCCTGCGTTTCAGCATAAAAAATTTCACAAGTTTCTTCACCGCGCCCCTGGCGCCGGTTATCATAATTGCTTTTATAGGTCTATTCATATTTCTTCTGGGTCTGGTAGGCAACATTCCATGGGTCGGCGAGCTGATAATGGGAATCTTTATGCCGTTGGCCTTCGTTGCCGGCGCATTGATAGCAGTGGTATTGATAGGAACGTTTGCTGGATTTAACCTGATGTTCCCGGCCGTGGCATACGACGGTTCAGACTGCTTTGATGCGATAAGTCGTTCTTTTAGTTATGTATATTCAAGACCCTGGAGGATGGCTTTTTATACCGGTATAGCTGCAATCTATGGCGCAGTTTGTTATATGTTTGTTCGATTTTTTGCCTTTTTGCTGCTCTGGGTTGCCCGCCTGTTTTTGCAGTTTGGCGTACTCGGCGGCAATGACAAACTTGAAGCAATCTGGGCGCGGGGGCCGAGCTTCAGTGACCTGCCTGGCTCGTTAAGTTCGGCGGCAGGTAGTTGGCCGGAATCAGTGGCATCTTTTTTGGTATACATATCTGTGTTGGCTGTAGTCGGATTGGTAGCATCTTTTTTAGTGAGTTTTTATTTTTCGGCCAATACTATAATCTACTCACTTATGCGCAATAAGATTGACAATACGGCTCTGGAGGATGTT
>CAYSLN010000083.1:0-4578 GCA_964431825.1 uncultured Pirellulales bacterium
CCCAAATAACTACCGAGGTACTCGGCGCGGTCTCTCCAGGCCTTGTTCAGCCCGCTATTGACTTGGCTGGTAAATTCGCCAGCATCTCCAATACAGGTTTTCCTACTCACGCCGCGCAGTTTTACGCAGCTATCTATGCCAATGCCTTTTTTGAGCCGAACGTGATAACGCTTGTAACCGAAGGCCTAAACGCAATCCCAACTACCAGCCGAACACATCAGGTTATAACCGATGTGCTCAATTGGTACTTAGAGGACGCTAATGATGATATATTAGACTGGCGAGCAACTCGCTACGAACTATACAACAAATACCAGGGGGCGGACAGCTACGGTCGTTACTACAACTGGCCCGAATCGACAATCAATACAGGAGCCACAGTACTCGCCATGCTCTATGGCCGGAACGATTTTAAAGACACAGTTCAGATTGGAGTCCTGGCCGGCTGGGACTGCGACTGTAATCCCGCAACAGCGGGAGGCCTTATCGGGATTATTGACGGCTTTAGTAACCTACCATCGGACTTGACAGACCCCAATATCTGCGGCGATGTTTATAAGAACGTTTACAGGCCGTTCCTGCCCGACCCAAACCTGTATCTTCCTCAATACGATACTATAACCAACATCGCCTCGCGTCTGGTTGCTCTTGCAGAACAAAATATCCTGGACAATGGTGGCTACATAACCGGCAGCGGCCCTGCAAAAACCTACCACATACCGGACGCCAACACGATTATACCTGAGCCTGAAAAACCCGACCCAAATGGTCCGGCTGGCCTCGTCGCTGATGCGCTTGCAGCAGGAATAATTGTCACTCCCACGGCTGCTGTGCAGCGATATAATACCAGTGATAGAGGAAACCTCTACTCGATCATAGATGGCATAACTGACAACTCCTACAACGGCCACAAAGCATATTACAGTTTCACTTCCAATCCAGATGCCCGTCCCACAAAGGATTGGTATCAACTGAACTTTTCACAACCAGTCAAATACAATAGCATCACATTTTATGAGGGCGATGTAGTTTGGAACGGAATTAACACCTACTATAGAGATGACAACGCTAAAGGAGGTTTCTTTAATAACCTTACCGTAGAAATCCTACGAGACGGCAGCTACATTGAGCCGGCTAATTTACAGGCGACAGCTGCTCTTGACCGTTTCAAAATGTATCAGGCAATCACGTTCGATTTTGCGCCTACTGTCGGCGAAGCAATACGTATCATCGGCACACCGGGCGGAACCCAGAATTTCACTACCATTCTGGAACTCCAGGCCCAGGGCAACATCGACCCCGGACTGTACGTCGAATCGGTGAGAATCGCCGACGGCCAGGCACAACGCTCAAACGTTGACAAAATCGAAATTGGCTTTAATCGTCATGCCACAGTAGCCAAAGACGACATCAGGCTTGCAGGGACAACAAATGGAATCATAATAGATATGAACGAATTCGCATTCAACTATGATACCTATATGCAGCAGCTGACCTTGTCCCTTCCATCGTCGCTGCCGGATGATACTTACGACCTGCAGCTCGATTGCGCCGTCATAATTGATGCCAATGGCCTGTCCTTACTCGACGAAGACCAGAATCCTGAAGATGGTTTCTACACGATAAAATTTCACAGATTATTTGGCGACACAGATGGCTCAGCAAGCGTAAACTTCAAAGACCTCTCAGTTCTTGCCTCGCACTGGCTCGGAACCGAAGCCGATACAGGCTTGGACTCGAACGCAGACAATACTCTAAACTTTTCAGATTTAGCTGCTTTCTCAGAAAACTGGCTCTTGGGCTTTTACTCCTATCCGTAGTATGAGCAGTACATCCTGTCACTTTCCCAGACGGTTACACAATGCAGCAACGCCCGCCCAAATTTACCCACGAGCTTATTCCATGAAAAAGACGCGATATTTTCAACTGTCGGATTGGTCTCGCCGAACTCAATGACATCCGCATTCAAATTCTTGTGGTCGAGCACTTTTATAAGCTCATCATCCACGATCCTTTCGAAATCGCCAATACAAAAGCTGTTACTGCCTGCTGGCCTCTTTACCGTAACATCAACAACGTAGTTATGCCCATGGCCCGCAGGGTTCGCACACTTACCAAAAACCTCAAAATTACGCTCCCGCGAAAATTTATCATTCCAAAGTTTATGCGTCGCGGCAAACTCAAATTTCTCGCTAAAGTAAAACATCTCCAGATCCCCTGAAT
Organism: uncultured Pirellulales bacterium; assembly: GCA_964431825.1. Lineage (GTDB taxonomy): Bacteria > Planctomycetota > Phycisphaerae > Sedimentisphaerales > Anaerobacaceae > CAYSLN01. The sequence goes on from CAYSLN010000083.1 coordinate 2,224, forward strand.
CTATTACCACCCTTCTAAAGGGATTTAGTTTCAGACTCAACTTGCTTATCTTCGCCGTCCCAAACTTATCAGCCAACTGTTCTCGGGCCGATTTTAGAAGTTCGGTTATTTCAAAAAGCCCAATATGTCTGTTCGCCCTAAAATCTTCCCTTACCCGTTCAGAAAAAATCGGCACCACAAATTCCCGAACCTTCTTGTCAATATCAACTACATTTACAACGAATCCCGTTGCCTGCTCAACCTTGCCCGCCAACTCCACCGTCAATTCGAAAAATACTGACAGTCCTTCGCCCGCCGGTCTGGATGCAAACGAATTAGCCCCCTCACTGTCCTGTGGCAAAAAGGGATTGACTGAAAATCGCACCTGCCTCGCCGTTTTATGCATAAACAAAACTCTTTTTACTTGTTGCCGTTATGCATCAAACTCAAAACCTCGCTTCGGCTCCTCGGGTCTCTCCTGAATATCCCGCGAAGTGCCGATGTCACCATCGTTGAGCCGGGCTTTTTTATACCACGAATGGTCATACAACTATGCGAAGCCTCCAGCACCACCGCAGTACCCTGTGGTTTCAAGTTATCCATTATGAAATCCGCTATCTGGTACGTAAGCCTTTCCTGAGTCTGCAGCCTGCGGGCAAAACTATCCACAATACGAGCCAGCTTGCTGACTCCAAGCACCATCCCGGAAGGCAAATATGCGACATGAGCCGACCCGATAAACGGCATCAAATGATGCTCGCAGACACTGTAAAAGGGTATGTCACGCAATAAAACAATCTCCTCATAATTCTCGGCAAATATACTGCGAAGATGCTCTTCCGGGTCATCGTGCATCCCGCCCAAAAGCTCCGCATACATCCTTGCCACGCGCTGCGGCGTTTTCTTTAACCCATCGCGATTAACGTCCTCACCGACCGCTAAAAGTATTTCCTCTACCGCCTTTTCGATTCTTTCAGCATCTATCCTTTTGTCTTTTTTTCCCATCTCTATCCTAATATAGCTGCATGTATATAGTAATCTTTAATCAGTTCCTACTTCTTTACACTTCTTTCAGCCTAACTCATTTTTTTCGTTCGGCCAGATTTAATAGGTAAGTCGTAAGCAACCGTACGCCAAAGCCGCTCGAGCCTTGCACGGCGAACTCCGTCGGCTTTTGGAACATATCCATCCCGGCAATATCCAGATGCACCCACTTTGTATCGCCTACGAACTGACGCAAAAACGCTGCCGCCGTGCAGGCACCGCCCCATTTGCTGCCGATGTTCTTCAAATCAGCTATCTTGCTTTTCATCTCTTTTGCGTACTCATCACCGCTTGGCATCTCCCAAACCTTCTCGCCGCTCTGCTCCGCCGCCGCTTGCAGTTCTCTTATCAGTTTCTGGTCGTTGCCCATCAGCCCGGCCATATATCTGCCAAGAGCAATTACACAGGCACCTGTCAACGTCGCTATATCAATCACAATATCGCACTTTTGTTTAACAGCGTAGGCAAGCGCATCACACAATATCATTCTTCCTTCCGCATCGGTATTCAATACCTCAACTGTTTTGCCGCTAAAAGTCTCGATAATGTCACCGGGCCGATAGCTTGTCCCGCTCGGCATATTCTCCGCCGAAGGAACTATCCCGTAAACATTCACGGGCAGCTTCAACTCCGCCACAGCCTTCATTGTCGCCAGCACAACCACCCCGCCTGTTTTATCCAGTTTCATCTCATCCATACCGCTCGCCGGCTTAATACTTATCCCCCCGGAATCAAAAGTTACCGCTTTACCCACCAGAGCAATCGTTGGCTGTCGACTTGCCGACCTGCCCGCCGCACTATACTTCAAAACAATAAGCCTCGGCTTATTTTGCGAGCCAGAGCCGACTGCAAGCAGGCCGCCCATACCCTTTGCAGCCAACTGCTCTTCGTCAAAAATTGTACAGCTTAGGTTCTTTGAGCCACGAGCCAGCTCTTGTGCTACGGCTGCCAGTTTCGGCGGATTTATTATGTTGGCAGGCCGATTTGCTAACGTCCGGGCGTAACTTTGCGCCTTACCAATCGTAATCCCGCTCGAAAGACCACTGCTTAACTCTTTTACTTTCACCGAATCAGAATCAATCACCTCGGCCTTGAGCGAACCTAACCGTTCATTTTCCTTTTCGGTGACATACTCGTCATACTGATAGCTGCCAAAATATGTCCCCTCAGCACAGGCCTGTGCCAACGCAGGCAGTTTAAACCGAGCCCCAAATGCCTTATGCAATGCAAGGCTCATAGTTCCCACCTTCATTCCAACCGCCTTTTTAGCTGCATTGGCCGCCGCCTTGCGAACTGTATCGAGCGTCGCCTTTTTCTTCTCATCCAGACCAA
>CAYSLN010000083.1:4678-10036 GCA_964431825.1 uncultured Pirellulales bacterium
GCCGCCGCCTTGCGAACTGTATCGAGCGTCGCCTTTTTCTTCTCATCCAGACCAACCAGCAAAACTCGCTCGGCCCCTATGCGACCATTGCCGTAAACAACTGCATTCGTGCCCGACTTCCCTTTGAAATCACCTAATTTGACCAACCGCCCAATCGCACCGCCAAGCTTACTATCAAGCTCTTTGCCTAACCCGTCTAGCCCACCGGCGTCGGAAAACATACCTATAACAAGCATGTCCGTTTTACATTTGCTGAAGTCAACCTTCCGTATCCTCAGCTCGACATTCATAATCTCTTTCATTTCATGACCTTTTTTTCTTCTTTTATCCTTAATTTTTAGATTTACTCTTCGTTCTGTGCCGTAAGTAGCTTTCGACAAATTCATCAAGTCCTCCGTCCAGCACCGCCTGAACATTGCCCGTTTGATAGTCGGTTCGATGGTCTTTGACCATCTGATAAGGTTGCATAACATAGCTTCGTATTTGATTTCCCCACGCTATCTCGCCCTTGTTGCTGTACAATTTCGCAATCTCGGTGTCGCGTTTTTGCTGCTCGAGCATATACAATCTGGCCTTGAGCACTTTCATCGCCGCAGCTTTGTTCTTATGTTGACTTCTTTCGTTCTGGCATTGCACCACAATACCGGTCGGCTGGTGTGTAATCCGCACCGCAGAGCTTACCTTGTTCACATGTTGCCCACCGGCCCCGCTGGCTCGATAAAAATCTATCCTGAGATCATCCTGGTTTATCTCAACATCGATATCCTCATCAAATTCCGGTATGCAGTCTACCGCCGCAAAACTCGTATGCCGTCTCTTCTGCGAATCGAAGGGGCTTATCCGTACAAGCCGATGCACCCCGACCTCGCACGACAGCTTGCCGAATGCAAAAGGTCCGCTGACCTGCAGCGTTATCGATCGAATCCCTGCCTCTTCTCCCGGCACAATATCAAGCTCCTTGAACTTGTACTTGTTCATCTCGAAATACCGACTATACATTCTCAGCAGCATATTTGCCCAGTCGCAGCTCTCCGTACCTCCAGCACCCGCGTGAATACTGAAGAAGCAATTCTTCATATCCGCAGGCCTGGACAAAAGTCCCTTGAGCTCTATCTGCTCACACTTCTTTTCAACCGCAGCTACATCATCTTCCAACTCCGCCAGCTCATCATGGTCCGACTCAGCCGCTGCCATCTCGAACAGCTCCTGAAGGTCCTGAACCTCGCGCTGAACTTCTTCTATTGGCTCAACCACCAATTTAAGTGCGCTTAGCTGAGAAACTACCGCTTGGGCTGAATCGGGATTATCCCAAAATCCTGGGCTGGACATCTCCTTTTGAAGCTCCCGCAGCTGAGATTTTTTATTAGACAAGTCAAAGCCAGTCCCGGATTGAAGAAACCCGGGCCGACAGCTCTGATATCGCGGATTTTAATTCTGCTGGCTCCATCTATTCGGCCTTATGTACAATACTGACTAATGGCCACTTGCCTATCACCTCCGCGTCCTTATACCACACTCACCCAGGCCGTGCAACTACCTGTTTGGCGCATATCACTTTACAGGCCCTGCTATGCTATTTCAGCATTACCCCTCCCGTTCACATGGGAAATTTGCTATTCGCTGCATATTATGCATTTATTTTAGATTTACCGCTTTATCATGGTATCTCCCTAAAAATAAAGGTGTTAGTTATGCTAATTGGGACTAATTGGGAGATATAACATCGGATTTTGGGATATAATTTTTTTTTATTCTTGACATTTCCAAGCCTTCTTGGTTAAATTAGGCCGAAAAGGCAACCTTGGAGGCCTTTCGTCAAAAGGATTTGGCTAAATAAAGAAGGGACGAGAATGAAGGATTTATTCACGACCGGCGAGGCAGCCGAAATCTGCAGGGTAAGTCAACAAACAATTATCCGCTGTTTTGATTCTGGCCGGCTGGAGGGTTTCCGTGTTCCCGGTTCGAAATTCCGCAGAATTCCACGACCAAGCCTGATCAAGTTTATGAAGGATAATAATATTCCTCCCGATAACCTTGAGTCAGGCAAAAAGAAGGTTCTTGTCGTCGACGACGATGCCGAAATAGTCGAACTTATAGCTGACATCCTTACACGCGACGGCAGATTCGAAATCAAGACAGCATCCAGCGGATACGAGGCAGGCATATCAACTCAGCGGTTCCGACCCGACTTGATATTACTCGATTACATGCTGCCCGACGTCAACGGCAACGTCGTATGCCAAACGATAAAAAGAAACCCCGACTTCGAAAATATCCAGATTATTATCGTAAGCGGCGTCATACAACATGATGAAATCGACCAGCTGTTAAAATCAGGGGCTGAAGATTTCATTAAAAAACCGTTTAGCATCACCGAGCTTACTGACAAAATCGCCGCCGTCTTGAAGATGAAATAAAAAACAGCACGATTGCTCGGGGCACTTTGAGCCTGACTATCAACCAAACTAACGGTCAATACTACCCCGCTGCAGGTTTGCAGTGAGCAATGCCAATACTACAATACTAAAGGAAAAGGGCGACTACATGGCGGTAAAAAACGCTGATACAACAGTTGTCCACCGGGTAGAGCTTGCCACCGGCCGTCTCGATTCGCTTTCGACTCTGCCCTGCATCGCAGCACAGTTTCTTCCCAGGCTCCTTCAACCGCAGTTTTCGCCCTCGGTCTTGTTTGACATTATCGAATCAGACCCCGCCCTTTGCGCCAGGACTCTTTCGCTCATGTACCAGCATGGTGTGAGTTTGTCCGATGAGAAGTTCTCATTTCGCCGGGCACTCGACAGGCTGCCTGCACATTTAGTCCGGGATGCCATTTTATCTATTAAACTCTCCGGAACCTCAGACCTCGACCAACGTGCAATTTCCCCTCCCCAAAAAAACCTTATATTTCACAGCCTTGCTGTCGCGTGTTGTGCTAAAGACGTCGCCGAAATCATATCACCTCTAATTGAGCCTCAGTTGGCTTACTTAGCCGGCCTGCTGCATGATATAGGAAAAATTGCGCTAAAAGAGGCAATGCCAAAAAGCTTCGCCATTATCGCTGAAGAAGCAAAATCAACACAAGCCGGCTCCCGCATCGTCGAGCAAAAACACCTCGGCGCCGACCACACAATCCTCGGCAAAAACCTGGCCCAAAAATGGCACCTCCCGGAGGCAATCACCCTCGCCATCTGGCTCCATCATAGTGACACCGTGACAATCTCCCGGAGTATGCCTGAAGCAAAGATAGCTCAGATAGTTCAGTTGGCCGATTCGTTAGCCAGACAATGTAATATTGGTCAGTCCGGCAGCTTCGACTCGCCCGAACCAATAGCCGAAATAGCTAAATCGCTTGCAATTGACCCCGAGCAGCTGGCACAAATCCGCCGCAGACTGCCAGAAACAGTCAAAGAAAAATCCAAAATCCTGGGCCTGGATTTGCCCAATGCCACGGAGCACTACTGCGACATAGCTCACAGTACCACCGCGCAATTTGCCCAAAAGAATACGGAATTGTCTCTTGAAAACCAGCGGCTGCAAACCACTTCAAGCCATCTCGATTTCGCAACCGATTTTCTTCTCAGTATAAATTCGAGTACGAATGCCATTGATATAGCAGAAAACTTCGCCACTCGCTGGCAGAGATTTTATCAAACGGGCAAAGTCTGTCTGTATTTAGTCCCACCGGACAACTCTCAATTTCTCGAAGCCGTCGTTGTCGAAAGCCTTTCGCAAAGCAAGATAGCTTTTCTGAATGTCCCCGAGGGCTCAACCGCAACACCAAAAGCGATATCAAACGGATTCGCAATTTTAGACGCCCAAGACTACGCTGACTGGCTGTTTGAGCAATTAGAATCTGACTTTGACCCTTACCGAACCAAGCTAATGCCGCTGCTTTCAAACGGCAAAGTAATGGGGGTAATTATCTTTGAGCTTCACTATCCTGCAGATATAGAGCTGTTCAAAGAAAAGTTTAAGATGACTACTTCGATTGCAGGGGCCGTTTTAGACATGGCTTTTGCTAGGCAAAAACAGGGACGCTTTGCCGAACAGTTCGCACAGCTTATTACAAAGCCCCCGAACACAAAACCTCACACTGACTCCGAAAGTCCCTTAGATGCCTTGGCCGAGATGGCTGCCGGCGTAGCGCACGAACTAAATAATCCTCTCTCGGTCATATCCGGGCGAGCCCAGTTACTCGCTAAGGCCGAGACCGACTCGGAAAAAAAACAATCCTTGAGCCAAATTCAGGAAAACGCCCACGAAGTCTCCGTAATCATTGATGAGCTGATGAGCTTCGCCGAACCACAAAAGCCAAGATCCGCCCAAACAGATATCAGGCAAATACTCAACGAAGCCCTGCAATTAGCCAGTCAAAAGACAAATACAGAAAATCTAAACGTCCAGATTGAAGTCGCCGACGAAACCAAAAACGTCTTCGTAGACTCTGCCCAGATTGCATCAGCAATCGCAAATGTTATTTGCAACTCTTTTGAATCTTATACAAACGAAATGGGCTTGATAAAAATCGCTGCCGAGCCAGATGAAACAGGTGGCCTTGTAAAAATTATGATAAGCGACCTCGGCTGTGGTATGGACGCAGAAACCCTCCAAAAAGCTACCCAGCCCTTCTTTTCAGCTAAACCCGCAGGTCGCAAAAGAGGTATGGGTCTTGCCTACGCCGCCAGACTGGTCCAGATAAACAAAGGCTCGCTGGAAATTACAAGCGAACCCGGCAAAGGAACCACTGTTACAATCCATCTGCCCCGCAATTAACTCGCGTACTCGATGTGCTGATGGGCACAAACACAGAACTAATAAAACCTCAGTCTGGCTACGCCCTCTTGCCTCTCCCCTTACTTGTTACGTTTCCTAAAACTAAACTCCCTAATGCACCCAGCCCCAAAAAACCAGCCGTAGATGGCTCTGGAATCGCAACTATATTTACTGACTGAACATCTCTCTCTAAAACCCTCGGCAAACAATAGAAACCATCAGTATACAAATCTCTGGAACCAGGAGATTCAAAAAGATAAGCCATTCCTCCAAGCAGTTTGTATTGTCGTTCATCAAGAAGATAATATCGTCCACTATCTAAATAATAGTATCGCCACTTGTCTATGTAATCACCCGCCTGCCAGGTCTCGTATCCTCCCAGCAAGTCAAACCAAACTATGCTTAGTCCACGCTGAAAACCAACCGCCTCCTCTGAAACCCTCTCGTAAAGCTTCGGATAACAGGGATGGCCTAATATATAGCTGTTCCCTCCCAACAATTTATATTGCGACCTGTCCAGATAGCGATATTGCCCCTCATCCAAAAAGTAATACCATATCTTATCGATATAGTCACCTGCCTGTA
>CAYSLN010000084.1:0-2128 GCA_964431825.1 uncultured Pirellulales bacterium
CATTTTTTACACCTCTTTACAATAATTTACTGCCTGTTTTTCGTTAGTTTACTAACTTTTCCTGTTGTTTCACCGCTCATTTTACAAATTTTTACGGTGTTATACACAGTTTCAGAGTTGCCATTACGTATCACTGTGTACACGAACGGCCTGAATGGCTGCCTAAATCTTCATTTACGCTCCCAACAACCGACGCAAGTTTACCAATCTCACGCCGTTTATCAAGATTTTTTCTACTTTGCTTTCCATCCACCCAATTCCAATCTAACCCGTACGCGATTTTATCTTGAATTACGAGCCAAAAAACGATATAATTTCTTTAGCACCCAGGTTATATCTGCATTGCTATTATCTAAATCAACCCTATGGCTGGGTCGGAGGGTAAGAATGCGAAAATTCTGTTTACTAACCTCGGCTATTGTTTTTTGGGCCCCAGTTTTTAGTGCTGTCGCTCTGGCAGAGGAAGGTACGTTCGAATATCCATGTTATTTAATCGACGCTTATCATCCTGAAGAGGCCTGCTGGTGGGGTTTTGACACCGAAGGAGAGTACCCGGAAACTGTAGTTCCGGAGCTGTTGCTTGTCGGTCCTCCGCTATCAGAGTTCTCAGCGGTCTCTTTAGCCACAGACCACTGGGTTGAATTGAAGTTTTGTGGCGAGCTGGTGGACGAGCCGGAGGATAGTAATGATATACTCCTTATCGAATGGGACCCGATGGGTGAACAGGCCCTTGTCTTCGTTACAGATGGCTGCGACAACGAGTATCTGCTTGGTTTAGCTGAGGTTCCGAAGACCTACGAGCATGTCCCTACTGAGATAGGGTTCGACATCGCCGGTATTTCACTGCCATTTGTCCCATGCGCGGTACGTATCGTTGGAACAGACGAAGGAGGAGGCTCGCACGGGTTTGACCTGGGCAGTGTACGGGCTCAAATCAATACTAACTTTGGCGAGATTGCCTGGAATCCCAGTCCCTTTGATGGTATCGAAAACGTGAGTCCGGATGTAATCCTTAGCTGGTCGCCGGGATGCTCAGCAGACAAACACACCGTTTACTTCGGCGGCACTCTCAACGACGTAGACACAGATGCAAGTGCCGTCAGCAATCCGACACAACCTCAGGAAGCCAACAGCTACGACCCCAACGGTCTTGAATTGGGCAAAAGCTACTACTGGCGTATCGATGAGGTAAATGACGGCGACGTCAATAGTACGTGGACAGGCGATGTCTGGAGCTTTACGGTAGCTGAATATATCGTCGTGGACGATTTTGAGGACTATAATGATCAGCCCGATGAGATCCAGATATGGCGTGTGTGGAAAGAAGGGTTTGGCTACATTGGCTACTGCGGCAATGGTACCGGCTCGTCTGTAGGTGCGAACACTGATTCTACTACTGAGGAGACTATCGTTCGCGGATGTGGCAAGCATCAGTCGATGCCATATTATTACGACAACACTGCTACCGGTAGGAATTTGTGTGAGGAGCCGATCACTCTCTTCTACTCAGAGGCCGAACGGACATTTGAGCCCCCGCAGGACTGGACTGCTGATGGTGTAAGGGCACTGTCGCTGTGGTTCTACGGTACCTCAAATAACGATGCCGATGCTACTGAGCAACTGTATGTGAAAGTAAACGATGCCAAGGTATTATACGATGGTGATATGAATTATATCAGGGAAGAGACGTGGCATGAATGGAACGTTGACCTGGCGGAGTTCAGCGTTGACCTGACTACTGTTACTACACTGGGGATTGGGTTCGGTGACGAAGACAATACAACGCCGGGTGGTACAGGCAAGGTCTACTTCGATGATATCAGGTTATATCCTTCCATATGCCTGGAAGAGAACAGGCCCGATGCTGATTTCAACGCGGACTGTGCGGTTGACTTTAAAGACGTTGAAGAAATGACATACAGCTGGCTCAATAAAAGCTACAACATTTATCCTGTAGCAGCTCCAAATGACCCGCTGGCCTGGTACAGGTTTGACGGCGACACCAACGACAGTGCTGGCAACGCAGATGGCCAATTATCTGGCAGTCCGAGCTATGTGCCCGGTTTATACGGCCAAGCAATCAGCTTCGATAGCCACGAAGATTCCGTGGAGATAACCAATGCAGCCA
>CAYSLN010000084.1:2228-9979 GCA_964431825.1 uncultured Pirellulales bacterium
AACAGGGAGGCGATGGAGATTTACCTAAATGGAGTTCTCTATGACAGTAAAGAAGGGACATGCTCGCCTATATCAGAGGTAAACTCATTTGAAATCGGCTCAGGATGGTATGGCAACTATGACGGCTTACTGGACGACTTCCGTATCTATGATTATGCTCTCTCGCAAGCTGAGATTGTATATGCAGCTACCAACGGCACAGGTGTTTTTGACCAGCCGCTTATGTCACCGGCTGACCTATACCCCGATGAGCAAATCAACTTCAACGACTTTGCTATCCTTGCCGATAGCTGGCTTGATGAGCAACTCTGGCCATAACTTACACCGTATCGTAATGAAGGCTAAACTCTGGCAGGAACCCAAGGTCAGAGGTCAGTATTCTGCATCAAGCACGAAACGAGCATTATTCAAACAACAGACAAGAGAACGCTACTTGAACTCTATTTCAGCCAATCGCTCTCTGAAAACAACCATGGTATCGCTTGTAAATATCTCTATTTTGGCGGGAATCAGGATGCCTTTATTTTCAACATCGTTATAATAATCATAGCCGCGAGCCACCAAAAACTTCTTCTTACCAATATCAGCGAACCAGAGGATATCCACCAAAGAGCTTTTTGGGCTTTGTAAGAAAACTACTTTAGACCAATACCGCCGGCGAGGTTCAACAGCCTTTTGCTTCTTATCGTCAGCGACCGGCTGCTCAACGCGGTAAGTCTGCTCAATTGGATAATACCACAGTCCTTCGACTTTAACCGGTTCTGACTTTTTGAGAAAGTCGGTCGACCGGTCCAAAAAACGCACCGGTGCGGTGGTTATAGCGAGTATTATTTCTGCGAAATCGCGCCCAAAGTCTGCCATCGGCGAAAGGTCCGCCTTCTCATCTCCCTCCAATATTTCGAATCTTCCATCTGACAACTGCCAGATGAAGTTGCTCAGCGGCTCCTTCGCCGAAATCTGAATAGAATTCGACCAAGGGTAAATCTTGTAATGGTGTTCTGTCAGGTAAGAACTACCATTCTGTTTGTAAAAGGTAACAACGGAATCAAGCTGCAGCTTTGTTGCCGTCATCCATGTTTCGAGCCCACCGGTTGCTTTAATCGCTCTGTCCACATAATCAGCCGGAACATCGAGCATCTCAACATCCGGTCCACGGTCTAAAACAAACACTTCCTTCTTAGATTGATGCTTACAGCCAGTGATAAGAAAAGCTGTCACAAAAACCAGCGAAATTGTCTTTAAGAACCAGTTAATCATTTTACTTGCCTACGGTCTGTTTTTCTCTTTCTGTACTTTGCTCCACACTTTGTTGGTCCCTGAGGTCACACGTCAATTTCGAAATTTGCTCCATTAAGGCATATCTCCCGGCTGCATCGCTGCTGGCAAGTTTGATTAACTTTGCCGCCACTTCCGGTTTGGACTGCTTTAGCGTTCGATAACGATTCTCGCCGTAAGCATATTCTTCGAAATCAAGTGTTGGTGGTTTCGAATCGAGCTGCAGCGGATTCTTGCCCTGTTCTTTAAGTCTTGGGTCAAATCTGCATAGGGGCCAATGGCCCGTATTGACCGCCTGTTTCTGGTGCTCACCACCATTTACCAAATTATAACCATGGGCGATACAGTGTGCATAAGCAATTATAAGCGAAGGACCTGGATAGCCTTCAGCCTCGACAAAGGCTTTAACCGTCTGATTGGTGTTCGCACCCATTGCTACCTGGGCAACATAGATATTGCCGTAGGTCATAGCAAGCAAACCGAGGCTTTTCTTCGGCGCAGGTTTGCCCGCCGCTGCGAACTTGGCCACTGCCGCTCTCGGCGTCGATTTTGACATCTGGCCTCCCGTGTTGGAGTAGACCTCCGTATCCAAAACCAGCACGTTCACGTCGGCCCCGCTTGCCAGCACGTGGTCCAAGCCGCCGTAGCCGATATCGTATGCCCAGCCATCTCCGCCCATTGCCCAGACTGACTTGCGAACAAGATAATCAGCTACATCCAATAGATACTTACACTCAGCGCAATTGCTCTCGCCGCACAGCTTTTTTAGTTCATCCACTCGGGCTCTCTGCTGCTCAATCGCCTCCTGCGCCGGGTCGTTAGCCAGAGTTGCTTCACGTATCTGTACGGCCAGTTTTTTCTCGACGCATCCTTTCTCGGCCACTTTATCCAGCAGCCACAAAGCTCGCCCTTTGAACTCGTCAACTGTCAGTCGCATCCCCATCGCAAACTCAGCCGCATCTTCAAACAGACTGTTGCTCCAGGTCGGCCCTCTGCCATCCGAGCGTTTTGTATAAGGCGTTGTAGGCAGATTGCCACCGTAAATCGACGAGCAGCCGGTCGCATTTCCGATATACGCCCTGTCGCCGAACAACTGCGAAAGCAGCTTTACGTAAGGCGTCTCTCCGCAACCGGCACAGGCGCCGGAATACTCAAACAAAGGCTCGATCAGCTGGCTGCCCTTGACGCTTGCCGACTTGAAGAGTTTGGGGTCAGTGTTTGGAATCGCAAGGAAGTATTCGTAGTTCTCTCTCTCATTTTCTCTTAGTGGTTCCTGCGTCGCCATGTTGATAGCTTTTCGTCCGGTAGGCTGTTTGTCTTTATCCTTCTCTTTAGCAGGGCAGGCCTGAACACATGCAGCGCAGCCAGTACAGTCCTCCGGGGCAACCTGGACTGTAAATTTCATACCAGCAAAGTCTTTGCCTTTAGCATCTACACTCTTGAACGTCGACGGTGCATCCTTGAGATGTTTTTCATCGTACGCCTTTATTCTTATAGCGGCGTGCGGGCACACAAATGAGCACGTCCCGCACTGTATGCAAATATCCGGCTCCCATACGGGAATATTGACAGCAACATTTCGCTTCTCGAACTTGGTTGTGCCAGTTGGAAACTTGCCGTCATCCGGCATCTTGCTGACTGGCATTTTGTCGCCACGGAATGCCATAAGCTCGGCGGTAACATTCTTTACAAAATCGGGGGCATCATCGGGCACCAACTTCCGCATCTTTATCTTGCTAGTTACTTCGCCCGGAACCTTAACCTCGTAAATTTTACTGAGCGCAGCATCAACAGCGGAGTTGTTCATCTCGACGACCTTCTCGCCTTTTTTGCCGTAGGTCTTTTTGATTGCGCCCTTAATAGCACCGACAGCCGTATCGAGCGGAATGATATTGCTTATCTTGAAAAACGCCGTTTGCATAATAACGTTTATCCGGCCGCCGAGACCGAGTTCCTGAGCAATATCAATCGCATCTATACAATAGAATTTCAGCTTCTTATCGATAATCTGTTTCTGGACTTCCATCGGCAGCGTGTCCCAGACTTCGTCCGGCCCGTGACTGCTTGTCAGCAGGAAGGTTGCCCCTTCACGTGCCGGCGTAAGCATATCGAACTTCTCCAAAAACACCGGGTTATGGCACGCAATAAAATCGGCCTTACTTATAAGGTAAGGCCTTCGAATCAGGTTCTTTCCAAACCGGAGGTGCGAGACTGTTACGGCGCCGGCCTTTTTCGAATCATATACGAAGTAGGCCTGGGCATAGTTGTCAGTCGTTTCGCCGATTATCTTGATGGAGTTTCTGTTCGCACCGACTGTCCCGTCCGAGCCCAGTCCATAGAACAGCCCTGAGAAGAATCCTTCGTCAGAAACCTCGAAAGATTCATCAACATCGAGGCTCGTATTGGTTACGTCTTCGATAATGCCCACGGTAAACTCATATTCGGGCTTGTCCGCATCGAGATTGTCGAAAACAGCCTTGGCCATAGCGGGCGTAAAGTCCTTTGAGCCGAGTCCGTATCGGCCTCCCACAATAACCGGATAGTTACTAAACGGCGTTTGGCCTCTGCCCATAGCTTCCCCGATTGCCGTTCTTATATTCAAGTACAATGGCTCGCCCAGGGAACCCGGTTCCTTTGTTCGGTCCAGTACAGCTATCTTCTTTGTTGTTTTCGGCAGCGCCGCAATAAAGTCCTTTATACTAAACGGCTGGAACAGCCGGACTTTCACAGCGCCTACCTTTTCGCCTTTAGCAGCCAAGTATTCGACGGTTTCATGGGCTGTATCCGCCGCCGAGCCCATTAAAATAATTACTTTCTCAGCATCAGGCGCACCGACATAATCGAACAAGTGGTACTGCCGTCCCACTATCTTTGCGAACTTGTCCATAGCATCCTGAACAATCTTTGGGGTTGCCAGATAGTACTTGTTTACCGTTTCCCTGCCCTGGAAGTAAACGTCAGGGTTTTGTGCCGTACCGGAAATCATGGGTTTATCCGGCGATAAGGCCCTGGCCTTGTGCTGAGCAACAAGCTCATCATCAATCATCGCCTGCATATCATCGAACGTGAGTTCCTCGACCTTCTGGAGCTCGTGGCTGTTTCTAAAGCCGTCAAAGAAATGCAGAAACGGCACCCGCGAAACCAATGTCGCCTGCTGAGCGATAAGGGCAAAATCCATAATCTCCTGAATATTGCAGGAAGCAAGCAATGCAAAGCCAGTCTCGCGGCAGGTCATGACATCTGAATGGTCGCCGAATATTGATAATGCCTGACAGGCCAATGAACGAGCTGAGATGTGAAAGACGGTCGGCAGCAGCTCTCCGGCGATCTTATACATATTGGGAATCATCAGCAAAAGTCCCTGCGAGGCCGTAAAAGTCGTAGTCAAAGCACCCGTCGCCAATGCACCATGCACAGCTCCGGCTGCTCCGGCCTCGGACTGCATCTCTGTAACCGAAGGAACTGTCCCCCAAATATTGGGCTGGCCCTTAGCAGTTCTGGCATCTGCGATTTCTCCCATAGGCGAGCTTGGAGTAATCGGATATATTGCAATAACCTCGTTCGTAGCGTGGGCCACGTATGCCGCCGCGGTATTGCCGTCAATTGTAACCATTTTACGTTTCATAATTTCCCTGCCTTCTATAACAGAACTAATTGCATGAACCTTTACGCAGTGCTCAGCACACTGAGAAAGGTTTTTATACAACTTATAGCCAAATTAAGCAATATAAAATTTAACCAGAATTCAATCTGCAATCATATAAATCGAGCTAATTTTACAACTTATCGAAGAATGGGACGCCCATAAACGATACGTAAACATAAAGATCAAGCGAACCACTGGGGGAAAACCTGCAAAAAATCTCTTCCTTTTTCCACAAATTTGCCGACCTTTACTAATTGAAGGCGGAATAATGTTTTCACAGGGATTTTTCTGAAAGGCCAAATCATGAAAAACAAAACATGTTTAATCGCAGGAATGGCATTGTTGCTCGGCTTAATCTTCGGCCTCGAAGGCGTAGCCCAGGATCAAATCTTTGAAAGGCCGCTGGCCCGAGTCAGCAACGAATATGTTCCGAATGAAATCATCGTCAAATTTAAGCCAAGAATCAAGGAGGATGTGATAGCTAACTTAAATTCAAGGCATGGTACTTCTGTATTATATACCAGCCCATTTGCCGGCTTTAAGAGACTGACGATTCCAAAAGGCAAGAGAGTCTCTGAGATGGTTGCAATTTATAAGAAAGATCCCAATATTGAGTATGCTGAGCTAAACTACATTCGTCACGCTCTTTGGGTGCCAAATGATCCTTATTACAGCTATCAATGGCATATGGACAACGCCGGGTTCGGCGGTATTAACATGGAAGATGCATGGGATATATCCACCGGGGCAGGTGTCGTAGTAGCAGTGATAGACTCAGGTGTGGCCTATGAGAATTACACCGAAGGCAGGGGATGGTGGAGGAAAAAATATTATCTTGCACCCGATTTAGCACAGACGCAGTTTGTATCAGGCTATGATTTTGTGAACAACGATGACCATCCGGGCGATGATAACGCCCACGGCACCCACGTGACCGGCACCATCGCTCAGAGTACAAATAACAATAAAGGTACTGCCGGGGTGGCTTTCGATTGTTCCATTATGCCGGTCAAGGTACTGGATAAGTATGGAACCGGTTACGATACCGATATTGCTGAGGGCATTATGTTTGCGGCTGATAACGGTGCTGCCGTGATTAATTTGAGTTTAGGGGGACCAAGCCCATCCACTACTTTAGAAAATGCCTGCGCATACGCTTACAATAAGGGGGTTATTATCATTTGTTCCTCCGGGAATGATGGCGCAGGAACCGTAAACTATCCTGCAGGCTACGATGCCTATGTGATTGCCGTGGGAGCAACCCGTTATGACGAAACTCTGGCCAATTATTCCAACTATGGGCCAAGCTTGGACATAGTTGCACCAGGAGGTGATCTGGACGTCGACCAAAACGGTGATGGTTACGGTGATGGAGTGCTTCAAAACACCTTCAACCCAAACACGAGGAACACAAGTGATTTCGGCTACTGGTTTTTTGAAGGCACTTCTCAGGCTGCTCCCCATGTTTCAGGAGTTGCCGCCCTTTTGATTGCTTATGGAAACGCAGTTACTCCCGATGAAGTGAGAGCTGCTCTTCAAGAAACTGCTGAGGATTTAGGAGCTCCTGGCCCAGATGATACTTATGGCTATGGTCTGGTTGATGCCTTCGCTGCACTTCAATGGTCAGCCGGACCAGTTGATAATCCACCTGTAATCAGTATAACTACACCGACAGATGGAGCAATCATTTCAGGAACTGCCACCATAACCGCTGACGCCACCGATGATGTTGGAGTAAATAAGGTAGAGTTCTATTATGATTCCACCTTGATTGGAACTGATTTCACTTCTCCTTACAGCGTCGGCTGGGATACTACCGCTGCAGCCGACAGCACTTACACTATTACGGCTACTGCCACTGATAGTGCCTCTCAATCTGCCAGTGATTCGATAAGTGTGACAGTAGATAATATCAATGACCCTCCAGTAGCTAATGCCGGTCCTGACCAGACTTTTTCCGACGCCGATGGAACCGGAGCAGAAACTGTGACCTTGGATGGTTCAGCTTCCTATGACTCAGATGGCACTGTTTCTTCTTACGAGTGGGCTGAAGGTCCTACACTGCTGGGAACAGGCAAAATAATCAGCTACAACTTCGCAGTGGGAGCCCACACCGTAACCCTTACAGTGACAGATAACAAAGGAGCAACAGGCAGCAATACAATTATAGTCACAGTCAATCCCAATCAGGCCCCAACTGCCAATGCGGGACCAGATAAGGCTGCTTCTGTGGGACAGACTGTGAGCTTTAACGGTTCTGGTTCTTCTGACCCTGATGGTAGTATTGTTAGCTACAGTTGGGATTTTGACGCCGGCGATGGCATCCAAGAAAACGCAAGCGGCGTAACAACCTCACATGCTTACTCAGCTGCCGGGATATATACTGTTACTTTGACTGTGAAAGACAATGGAAACC
Source organism: uncultured Pirellulales bacterium (assembly GCA_964431825.1). Lineage (GTDB taxonomy): Bacteria > Planctomycetota > Phycisphaerae > Sedimentisphaerales > Anaerobacaceae > CAYSLN01. Next base: position 9,566 of record CAYSLN010000084.1, read on the forward strand.
TTACAGATACGCACACTGCGACTGTGACAGTAACTGACGCACCCACAAACACTATGCATGTGGAAAGCATCGACATGAAAGTCGTTCGCGGCTTCTGGATATACAGGCAGGTACGGGCAACGATTCTAATAACAGACAGCACCGGCAATCCGGTTTCCGGCGCGAAAGTAACTGGCAATTGGAGTGGTGCCTATAACAAGACAGGAGTCTCTGCAACAACAGGCATCGACGGAAAGGCAAGTTTCAAATCCAAATGGCGCTCCGGTACTTTCACCTTTACCGTTACAGATGTATCTAAATCCGGATGGATATATGACTCCTCTCAGAACAAGGAGACCAGCGACTCAATATAACATCTAAATCAAGAAGACAAAAACCTTGTAGAGCGAATCCCCCAATTCTGATGTTGGGGGA
>CAYSLN010000085.1:0-9625 GCA_964431825.1 uncultured Pirellulales bacterium
CGATAATAATCATCCAGCCCCGGCGTAAAGACCTGCGTCTTGCCCTCCAGCCGGCGAAAGGCAGAGCAGTGTATTATTCTGTCGCGGTCTCGCTCAAAGTCCGAACGGTACGGATGCGGTTTTTCCGAGAACTTTCGACCCTTACTGGTCCTCTCGTTAACTGCGTACTCAGCAAGCCCATCAGACATACCCGTTACTCCGCAGAGGCGTATATGTGTAAATGCGATTATTTATTAGCGCATCTACTACTTAACTTCCCTGTAACTTTGGAAGGTTGTGCTCTTTGCTAATTTTTTTCAATTGCTCAAGAAGCTCACTCAGGCTCTGGCTGACAACATCGGTATCGCTGCACACGCTCATAAAATTCGTGTCCCCATCCCATCGCGGCACAACATGAATATGCAAATGCCCAGGCAACCCGGCCCCGCCGCATCGACCGAAGTTCATGCCGACGTTAAAGCCGTGAGGTTTTATGGTCAGCGACAGTGCTTTCTGCGATTCTCTGACCAGTTCGATGATTTCCAGCAATTCTTCGTTGTCCGCCTGAACAAGGTCGGGAATATGCCGAATCGGTGCTATTAGTAAATGGCCGTTGTTGTAGGGAAAGCGATTAAGAATTACGATGCTTTTTTTCGTCCGCCACAGAACCAGATTCTTGTCGTCATCCTCCGGGTGCTCCAGATTATGGCAGATAAAACAGCCGTTGCTTTCGCTCAAGCGTTGTATGTACTCAATTCGCCAGGGCGCCCATAGATTTTTGCGTTTCAAGCCGCAATTACCTCCGCTCATCCGTGCACTTTTGCACTCATTCCAAAAGCTGCATTGTCAACTTTTGATTGACCGTTATCACAGGATACACACTGGGAAGAGGCAGTCGCAAAGAAGCCTTCAACTGCATCCGGTACTGCTGATTGTATTGCTCGATTCGACCTTTTTCAATGTTGAACAACTCCTGGCCCTTGCCCTTCAAATCCAGGACCTGATAGTTTATATAGAAGCCGAATGGACCAGACACCTCGAATCTGCCGGAATAAGGTACCGGCCAGTCCTTCGGAACCGACTCGGCCAAGCTGTAAGAGCTGCTTATCACGGCGAGTTGGCCTTGTTCGCTCTGGCGGATTTCGTCAAGGCTGTAGGTAACATCTCTCGCCTTTCGCAACACCATCGGTGCAGGTACCGAGAGTTTGGACATCCAAGTTTGCCCGGTAGAGACCCCCTTGGCGGGCTTTTTTATACTGGAGATAGAATCCCACAGAAACCACTGACCTACAATAAAATCGCCTATCATATCAGGTTCTTTAACCTTATCATCACCCGGACGAAACGCCTTTTGGCCGATTTCTTTGATTAACTTATCCAATTGTGAATAGTCTTCTATTTTGCCTGTTGGGCCAACAGTGAATGTGAAACTTCTACCTGCAAGATTTTCTACGGCATCTTTTTTCCCGGCTCGTCTGTCTGAGCGTTTGCTTCGTGTCACTTTAACTGATTCGCAGGTTGCTTTTATAGTTGTAAGGCCATACGGGTCTACCTTAACTGGCGTGTAGGTAACGACCATTTGCATTGACTCTGTAGATTTGCTGGTGGTTTTCTTACTCGATTTGGAACCCTTTTTAGGGGAGCTAACCTCAATTTCCGTATCTCTGCTGGATACGAACTTGTATTGCAGCGTCTGGCCTTCCTGGAAATCTACGGTTAGTAGTTGTTTTTCTCCGCTTAACAATTCCTTTTCCCCCGCTCCTGGCTTGCATCCTGCAATAACACTCAGGATAAGGGCTGTGAAAATCATTAGTGCAGCTCTCACATTGACTCCTTTCGACTGGCTAGAACTCAACGAACCAACTTCACAACCAATACTTCGGCAGGAACTGGTATCCCAACCACTGTTTTAATCAACTCTCTCGATGCTGTAGAGACGGGTGGCGGCCATTCTCAACGCGGCAGGTTCCTTTCCGGCTTTTGGCTGAGGGTCGACCATAAGCCATTCAGTACGCAGTTTTTCAGTATATTCCTCGACTCTGCCGGAATCCAAGTCCAGCTTTAGCTGACCGGTATATGCCTCGGTATTATCGAACAGTTGCGAAAAAAAGCTGGTACCGTCTTCTTTGTGCAACTCCTGTGCCATTTCCGAGGAGGGGATAGCCTCCATCTCAACGATGGCCATCTGCCTGCCGCCAGTCTTCGTCACCTTTTTCAGTGTATAGATTTTTTCGTATGCCTTCGAGCCCATCATATCAAACGAGAAGGTCTTCAAATTTGTCCATTTGTCACCGACACGCAACTGCTTTTTATCGACAGCAGCAAGCGCCAAAATTGTATGCCGCTGCTTAATCACATCTGTCGAAAGCAACCTTAAAGCAACCCTGTGGTTTGAGGAACTCCCCTTTACAGCGGCCAACGCCTCACTTACATCAACAACCCTTGAGATTTGCCCGGCTGGCGTGATTTCGATGGTATAACTTTGCCCGATCAGGTTGTTCAAAGGATTATTGGAATCCTTTTCTCTCGAGCTGTCGAATTCCAAAGTCGAACTGTTTCTGACTTTAGCCAAATAACTCAGCTGTTCAATAGTAATCTCGGCAATGGCATTGCCTTGATCGTTTATGCCCTGTATTCGCTGAGTGTAGGCCATTTCGATCTTGTTTCCGGTATGGCCGCCCCTGAAATCCGACGGCTTGTCAGACAGGGCCCCCTCCCATTCAACGCTCTTATCCGCTTCTGTTGTTACCCTGTAGGTTGTTGAGTCCTGCTCATGGAACTTCAACGCCAAGTTGGTAGTTTGAGTGCAACCTGCCACGAAAAAAAACATACAATTTATACAAATAGCTACGAAACCGGAAGTTTTGTCCGCTGTCATTATCTGGCCTCCCTGTAAGATTCAGATTCTATCAGAAATAGGGACTTAACCTGTTTGGAGTGTAATTATACGCTTTGGGTTTGTAAGCACAACCGATTTTTCTTTATTTATCCCTGATTGGCGGCTACACTTAGGTTTTTGGGTTTTTAGATTATTCTGATAACCTTTTTTGGAGAAACCAAATTATGAGAAGCGATACAGTGAAAAAAGGCTTTCAACGTGCCCCTCACAGGGCTTTACTGCGCGCCTGCGGCCTTAGCGATGCCGACATTGACAAGCCCTTCATCGGCATTGCAAACAGCTTCTGCGAGATAGTGCCCGGTCACGTTCATCTAAACGAAGTTGCGCGGGTTATCAAAGAGGCTGTTCGCCAGACCGGCGGTACGGCTTTCGAATTCAATACCATAGCAGTCTGCGACGGAATTGCTATGGGGCATACAGGTATGAAGTATTCTCTGGCCTCGCGTGAAATCATCGCCGATTCGGTCGAGACTATGGCAAAGGCCCACTGCTTTGACGGCCTGGTTTGTATCCCCAACTGCGACAAAATAATACCCGGTATGCTGATGGCGGCGGTCAGGCTGAACATCCCAACGATTTTCGTCTCCGGCGGGCCTATGAAAGCAGGAAGAACAAAGGATGGGAAAACCATAGACCTTATTACTATAGGTGAAGGTGTTGCCCAATTCAAGGTCGGTAAAATAGACGAAGCCCAGTTAAAGGAGCTTGAATGCACCGGCTGTCCGGGCCAGGGAAGTTGCTCTGGTATGTTCACGGCCAACTCGATGAACTGCCTCTGCGAGGCCATCGGGATGGCACTGCCCGGAAACGGAACAATCCTGGCAATCGACCCAAAAAGGCAGGAACTTTACAAAGCAGCGGGCAAACAGATTATGACCTTGATTGAAAAGGACATCAAGCCGCTGGACATAATAAACGAAAAATCGCTGGATAATGCTTTTGTACTCGATATGGCGATGGGCGGCTCGACGAATACTGTCCTTCATGCGCTCGCAATTGCCAACGAGGCCGGTATCAAATACGGCTTGCAGCGCATAAATACAGTCGCGACAGAATGCCCTAACATTTGCAGGGTCTCACCTTCAAGTGAATTCCATATGGAAGATGTCGATGCTGCAGGCGGTGTCAGTGCAATACTAAAAGAAATCAGCAAGGTTCCAAATCTGTTAAATACTGATTGCTTAACAATAACCGGTAAAACGCTCGGTGAGAATATATCAGATGCGAAAATCAAAAATACCAATGTCATACGCACTCTTGACAATGCATATTCACAGACCGGTGGCCTGGCTATTCTAAGAGGTAATCTTGCTCCAAACGGCTGTGTTGTGAAAACTGCTGGTGTTCCCGAATCCATGCTGACTCATAGCGGCCCTGCAGTTATTTTTGAAAGCCAAGAGGACGCCTGCGAAGGTATCCTGGCTGGGAAGGCAAAGAAAGGCGATGTTGTAGTGATACGCCACGAAGGCCCTAAAGGTGGTCCGGGTATGCAGGAAATGCTTTGGCCAACAAGTTATATCGCAGGAGCAGGATTAGTTGAATCGGTTGCGCTTATTACCGATGGCAGGTTCAGCGGTGGTACACGTGGTGCCTCCATCGGTCATATAAGTCCCGAAGCCGCTGTCGGTGGTCCTATTGGCCTTTTGAAAGATGGTGACACAATAGAAATTGACATCCCGAACAACAGGATAAGCGTAAAACTATCCGAGGCGGAACTTGCCGAACGCAAGAAGGCATGGAAACAACCCAAACCGCGAATAACAAAAGGTTATTTAGCTAAATATGCCGCTATGGCTACAAGCGCCGACACAGGCGCAGTATTGAAATGGTAAGATGGCGGCAAAGAAAAAAGACACCTGGTATATTGCAGGCCTGCATTTTGAGTGTATGCAGTGTGGTCGGTGCTGCTCCGGGCCGGGAGAGGGCTACATCTGGGTCACGAAGCCTGAGATTCAAATAATCGCCGATTTTCTTAAAATGACTATCGGGCAGTTGCGACAAAAATATTTGAAGCGCGTCGGTCTGCGAACAACGATTATCGAACATCGTACTACCAGAGACTGTATATTTCTACGAGACAGTGCCGGCCAAAGAAAATGTATGATTTATCCGGTTCGCCCAAGTCAGTGCAGAAGCTGGCCCTTCTGGTCGAGCAATTTAACCGGCCCCGATGCATGGAACAAAACAGCCCAAAAATGTCCCGGTATTAATCGCGGCAGGTTATATACTCATCAGGAAATAGAAAAAATCAAACACAGCAAAAAATGGTGGCAGAATTCACAACAAACAACCCGCTCGTTAAAAAAGTAGCTGAACTCTACGAATGGCTCGATTCGGAAATAAGTCTTCACAGCCAACTGGCTGGTCGGTGTGATGCCTGTGGAAAATGCTGTGATTTTGAAAGCTACGACCATCGACTGTTTGTCACCCCACCGGAATTGATTTATTTGGCTGCTAATCAGGGCAGTGAAAATATAAAACTAATGCCCACCAGCCTATGTCCGTATAATATCTCCGACAAATGTACGATTTACAAATATCGTTTCGCCGGTTGTAGAATCTTCTGCTGTAAGGCGGACCGGGATTTTCAAAGCAGACTAAGCGAATCAATCCTGAGGAAGTTTAAGTTGATTTGCACAGAATTCCAAATTCCACATCTCTATACAGACTTGCCAACGGCGTTGAACAGCTTCTCCGCTAATACTTGTCGATTGGCTGAGGGATTCTGTCCTGAGGGTCCCTAAGATTGATATATTTTACACCATCCAACAATGAGCCTTGTTTTATATAGTAATTGTAAAGCTTGGCTAATTTCTCCTCATCCTTCGCTTCTAAATGTTGTGACCATGCGCCAACCTCAGCTCCCCAGATAATCTGAGTATTGTCTTTGGCGTAAAGAACAATATGCGGGAGCCGGGGATTCTCCCGGCCGTTGAAATTACTCACATCGATATTGTCTATTTCACCCAGCAATGGCTTGTCCGGCACTACCTTCCTGTCCATCCGGTCGAGCGAAGCCAATATTTCCACAGCGGCAGCGAGGTCTTCTCTTTCCAGCACTTCTCCAATCGCCGGCATCCTTGTCACCGAGACGCCCTTAATTCCAACAATAGGCAACTTCGGCACAGGCACAAAATCAAGCGCGACCATCCCTGCGTCAACGTAAAATTTGTTCAGGCCGCTTTTGACCAGAGCCAGAGGTCTTCGCCACTTCCCTTCGACGCAGATGCCGTCATAGGTAATCTGCACATTCACTCCATCCAGCCATGCGACCGAGGCCAGATTCTCTGCCACTATATGAGCACCATCCTCATCAAGCCTGAAAGTCTCGCCACCGGCAGCAGCGACAATTCTTGACTTTAGCTGCTCACTTACCCATTCGGGCACATTCACCAGTTTCAAAGGACCGATTTCGACCGGCTTTACTGACTCTACATATTTCTCCGTAAAATAAAAAAGTGCCCCTGCCGCCACGAATATACAAACCAACCCAAATACCTTAAGAACACCTATCAAACTCGGGCCACGAATTGCCTTGGGCCTTTTCTTCATTGCGCGGAGCTTAAATGATGCCCCCTTCGTTTTGCTCCTTGTTTTTTTTCTTCTGGCCACTATTGTCTCGCATCTTATAAAGCGCATCCGGTATCCCGATTCACGCCTGATGATCCACGAGCGACGAATGTGCTGCCTCGATAATTTTCACGCACAACTCGCTCATTGAAAGTCCCGCTTTTGCCGCCGCTTTGGGTAGAAGTGAGTGGGTTGTCAAACCCGGAATGGCATTAAGTTCCAAGGCATAGGCCGTTTGGTCTCTCCCCAGGATAAAATCGACCCTTGCGAAGTGTCGACAACCAAGAACATCGAAGCAATCCATCGCTGCCGACTGGATTTCCGCCGCCAATTCCGGAGGACCAATTGTATCGAAAAGAAACTCAGTCTGTTCATCGGTGTATTTTGCCTGATAATTATAAAAGTCTCTCTTGGTCCTAATCTCGACAATCGGCAAAGGCTGAGCATCCAGTATACCGACGGTTATCTCCATGCCGGGGATGAATTCTTCAATCATGCAATCGCCGAACTTGGCCGCGCACTGCCGGGCCGCTGCCAGCACTAACTTTGAGCCATCAACAATGGTAACACCAATAGCACTACCTTGCCTGACAGGTTTTACGACAAACCTCTCGCCGAGCTCCAAAAGCCGCTGCTCAAATTCTTTCTCCTCCGTTCGAACATCAAACTCAATCGACCTCGGCGTTGTAACAGATGCCCCAGCGAAAAGGCCCTTACTGGCCAACTTGTCAAAGGCTAATTCGCTTGCCTTGGGTCCACTGCCCGTGTAGCAGAGGGACTTGTCCTCAAGTATCCGCTGGAGTTGGCCGTCTTCGCCAAATCTGCCGTGCAGCGCAATAAAGAATACATCGATGCTGCTATCTTCCAGTATATTCAGATTATTCGGTCCAACATCAGCGGCTACCACATTCATACCGGCTTCTTTCAACGCTTCGACAACGCAATTGCCGCTTTGAATGCTGATATCACGTTCTTCGCCGATACCGCCCATAAGCACGGCTACTTTCAATTTACTGCTTGCCATTTCCACAATCTACCGTTCCCACGTGTGCGAGCTCCCATGCCAAATCTCGAGCGACGAGTTACAACAAACCTACTTCCAGATTTCGATTTCAGGTTCCAGCTCGATATCGAATTGCTCTTTAACCCTTTGCTTCACAGCCTCCATCAGCCTCATAACGTCACGGCTTGTGCAGCCATCTTCCGCTATTATAAAATTCGCGTGCTTTTCGCTGACGATGGCTCCGCCTATTTGCAGGCCCTTTAGACCGGCTCTGTCAATCAAAGCGCCGGCAGAAGCACCTTTGGGATTCTTGAATATACACCCGGAATTTTTCGTATTTAACGGCTGGTTATTCTTTTTATAAATCCAGGTCTCCTTCACCGTTCGCATAATCCGCTCTGGATCGGCGCCGGCCAGTTTTAACCGTGCGTTTAGAATGAACCTTGCAGTGATGTTTGTATAGCGGTAGTCGAATATCAACTCCGGCTTGCTCTTTTCAAAAGCGTTGCCCTGATTGTCCATCAGAGTGACAGATTCCACCGCTGCACCGATATCACCGAAGTTGCCTCCTGCATTCATTTTTATCGCCCCGCCAATCGAGCCGGGGATGCCTGTCAGGGCCTCGATGCCTGAAAGTCCCTTCTGTACGCAGGTTAAAACCAGCTTGCTTAATTCCGCACCTGCCCAGGCGGTGACCTCCTCGCCGTCAAACTGTATCTTTGCGAACTTATCTGCATCGAACTTTATGACTGCCCCACGCACACCATCGTCACTGACAAGCAGATTGGACCCAAAACCCATCACGTGGATAGCAAGCTGGTTCTCATTGCAGCGCCGGACCACCTCTTTGAGATGCTCGACCGTTCTCGGCCTGATAAAAAAGTCAGCGGGTCCACCCAACCCATACCAGGTGTGTTTAGCCAACGGATGGTCGGTTTCAACTATCTTTTCCAAGCCGCTGAATATACTCATCTGCCACCTTCCAAATGTCACCTGCGCCCATAGTAACCACCAAATCGCCGGCAGTAACGTACTCTTTCAGATAACTGCAAATTTCTGTAAAGCTGTCAATAAACAACGCATCCGTTCGGTTAGCTCGTATTCTATCGACCAGAATCTGCGAGTTAATCTCTTTTCTGGCTGATTGCGAGTCCCGGACGAAATAGATTTCCGGGACTATTATTACATCGGCAAGCTTAAAACTTTCCGCAAAATCATCAAGCAAAAATCTGGTTCTGCTGTACTGGTGCGGCTGAAAAACACACCAGATTCGTTTCGGCCGGTATCTTTGGCGTATCGCCTCAAGGCTCGCCCTGATTTCAGTCGGGTGGTGAGCATAGTCATCGAGGATCGTTATTGTCGTCTCGCGTATCGCGAACTGCATATCGCGTATGCTTTTTTCATAACGTGCCAAACAGGCCGTATCGCACACAACGAACCGGCCCTTTAGCATCATTCGGCGGTCGATCCCGGTAAATGTCGGCAGCAACTGGAGCACCTTCTTAGAGGGCAGTCCTGCATTAACCGCCATAGCCACAACCGCCAATCCATTAAGGATGTTGTGCCTGCCCGGCAAAGAAATTCTTGTCGCACCCAACATCTTGCCCTTATGACAGACATCAAAGGCATAAAGCCCATCAACCAGCTGAATATTCTGAGCATAGAAATCGCAACTTTTATCAAATCCAAAGCTCTCGCAGCGCAGGTCGGCTCCAAATTGCTTAACTATTTTTGCCACGTTTTCATCTGTGCCGTTGGCAATTAACACACCGTCAGATTTTACCCGGAGCGCAAACTGGCCAAAGGCAGCGACTATCTCATCCTCGTCTTTATAATAGTCCAGATGGTCTGGCTCAATATTAAGTATGCATGCGATTTTGGGACTCAGGTTCAAAAAGCTCCGGTCGTATTCACAGGCCTCAGCAACAAAATACCTGCTGTCCCCCGTTCCGGAAGAACTGCCTATCTGAGTTACTTCGGCCCCGACAATAAAATTCGCATCGTCCCCAGCCTGCCTCAGCAGATAGCTAAGCCAGCCGCTCGTTGTACTTTTGCCGTGGGTGCCGGCCACTGCAATACCATCATAGCAGTTCATCAGCTCGCCCAACATCCGGGCATACTTATGGATTTTGACTCCCTTCCTGCGCGCCAACTGCAATTCGGGATTACCCTCC
>CAYSLN010000086.1:0-9586 GCA_964431825.1 uncultured Pirellulales bacterium
ACGCAATACGATATACGGGTCATGTTAAAGGAAGTTTGCATAATCCGTGATGGCGAGAAGATGAGGGACAAGGGACGAATTTGTGGTTTGCACTTGAAAACCGTTCGGTTACAATACCATTTGGTGCAAGGTTATATTTAAAGGCGTGTAATTAAAACAAGGAGGTTTAAAAATGCCTGAGGAGCAAATTGGAACGGTATCAGATTTTTTTGCCCGGCCTGTAGTAGTAGCTATCGAGTTAACAGCGCCCTTAAATGTAGGGGACAAAATCCACATTAAGGGTCATACAACCGACCTTGAACTGATAGTTGACTCAATGCAGATTAACAATGTAGCCGTCAAAGAGGCCAAAGCGAGAGACTCTATTGGAGTGAAGGTTAGCGAGCGAGTAAGAAAGGATGATACAGTCTATAAGGTTACTGACTAAAGTTGTGACCTGCTCGATACTCGATGTGCAAATGCGTTGAATTCGAAATTCAAAACGAGATTACTTCGTCGCTATGTCCCTCATAATGACATCTCCAAAACATCACAATTGACATTCCTGACGGGGGTTGTTCTAATATCTATTTGCTTTGCGTCGTGTGTATCGGGTATCACGTAAAAAGGCGATTAGATGCGAGATACGAAATACGAAAATATCTGCATAATCGGCGATGGCGGGATGGGTACCGTCATGGCTATTCTTATTTGCGAAAAGCAAGAAGCGGGCTACAAAGTTCGGATATGGGGTTATGGCCGTCAACAATTGGCTGAGATTGAACAAAACCGTGAAAATAAAAAGTTTCTGCCCGGCTATAAACTGCCTGATACTCTCATATTTGAACCTGATGACCAGCGCATAATGGCCGGGGCCAATCTGATTGTCTCCGCCGTGCCCTGTCAGTATATGCGGTCGGTCTGGACCAGACTAAAGGATTACGTCCCTGCTGGTGTCCCGATTGTCTCGGTTGCCAAGGGGATTGAGAATGATACGCTGCTCCGTCCGACACAGATACTTGCCGACGTTTTGGGACGGAAACTCAAAACCGCTGTTCTTTCCGGCCCTACCATAGCCGATGAACTGGCTGGGAAGCTCCCTGCCACCGCATGTGCTGCCTCCATCGATGAGGAATTGGCTAAAAATGTCCAGCACACTTTCAACTGTCCGTGGCTGCGTGTCTATACTAATACAGATATTGTCGGCGTTGAATTAGCAGGCGCCATGAAGAACATCATTGCCATAGCTGCAGGGATTATAGACGGCACAGGTACCGGTGATAATGCCAAGGCCGCTCTTTTGAGCAGAGGCCTTGCAGAGATAACTCGCCTTGGGGTTGCAATGGGGGCCAGACAAAAGACGTTCGCGGGTTTGACCGGCCTTGGTGATTTGGTAACAACGTGTATTTCGCCGAAGGGAAGAAATCGCTCATTTGGCGAAAGAATAGGCAAAGGACAAACCGTAGAAGAAGCTCAAGCAGTAAACGAATCCGTTGTCGAGGGCATTGCTACATGCAAGTCGGTTGTTGCTCTTGCCGGACGATATGATGTTGAGATGCCGATTACGCAGGCAGTGTATGAAGTGCTGTTCGAGAGTAAGCCGGTGCAGAAGGCGATTGATGACTTAATGAAGCGCCGACTAAAGGCTGAATAACCAGGTTCATAGTTAGTAGTATTGGGCCCATAGACTGCAAGCCATAAACGGGTTAGTCCTGTAATGTTTGTTTCCCTCCATATTCCTCGCGATGAGTTTTTTAAGCTCTCCCTGTGGTTCACAGTAAAAGTTCCATCTTGTTTGAAAATCTACGTTTTTAACAAAATTTTTTATTGAGATAAAACTGTGACAAGTCCCCAACATTCTCAAGCCCAAACTACTTCAACAAGTCCGGTTCAACATCTTATCGGAAGACGAATTGGTCTTCTGCAATAGTCTGCAAAGAGGCGTCCCGATATGCCTGTTGCCGTTTGGCTCTTTTGGCTTCTATTTCATATATTTTAGTTGACACCACACTTAGGGCCAAAACCGTACGCCCAGATAGCCTACTGCGGCTATTGATGTGGGAAGGTAGTTGTTATGAGCAGCAGAGGTTTCGTTTTGCAATAAGTGGTAAATTGATACCTCTCACAATATCGGACGGGAAAACGCGATGCAACATATGCTTTTGTGGGCGAAACAGATAGATATGTCTCGGCTTCTTAAGAACCGCGCATGCGCGATTGGTGTGGATGTGGCCGATGATAGTCTGAGGCTGGCCCAGCTTGCGAACGGTTCGGAAGGAATAAATTTAATTGCCGGCAGCTGCGAGAAACAGCCCGAAAATGTTAAACCAGGCACTGCTAACTGGCAAAGATGGGCTGTTGAAGCCATACATAAGGCCACGGCAAACAACAGATTCCATGGCAAAGAGGTTATAGCATCAGTACCTGCAAGTGAAGTTTTTATAGATCATATAAGAATGCCAAAGAGAAAGGATGGCAACCTGCAGGATGTAATCTTCTCAAAGATAAAGCAACAGTTACCGTTCGAACCGGTTAAGAACTACACGATGATGAAGTACATCCCAACAGAACAGGATTATATCCTGGTGATGGCAACGCAGCGCAGGATTATCGACAGACATTTGGCGATATACGAAAAGGCCGGCCTGAAGATTAAATCAATTGGTGTCTGGCCGGTGGCATTAACGAATTGCTACGCTAAGTTTTTCGGCAGGCATACAGTCGACCGTAAAGCTATTGTGATGCTGCTGGATATACAGGCAAACTGTACAAATCTTGTGATTTGCCGCCATACTAACCTGATCTTTGCCTGTTCGATACCAATAGGAGCAAAGCGGCTAAACGACGAGAGAATAATAACGAGATTGGTACTGGAACTGACCGCCTGCAGACGCCGCCTGGCCTCGATTTACCAAAATGCTCGAATAGAGCGTTTGATTTTCCTATCTGGTCGAGCGGTAGATGCCGAGATATACACAACGATAGCAAAGCAACTGGAAATCCAAGCTCAGATGGGGGATTGTTTGGCGGCAGTGGAAATGGTTGATTCTTATCGTTCCGAGATAGAAGCAAGAGATGGTAATGTTAATTGGGCCACCGCCTTTGGCCTTAGCTTGTCATAGAGGCGGGGCCTCAAATAGGTCACTCTTTTTGCAATAACTTGGTAAAGCACGTTTGGGGACCTGATAAGGGGGTAGGTTAATAAAATGCTTAACGTAAATTTTGTGCCTGATGACTACATTCAAAGCAGCGAATCGCGAAGAGCAAATCTGATGTATCTTGTTTTGTTTGGTGTAGTGATGGCGGTATTAGGCGGCTCGTTCTTGACCATCAGAGTACGCCAGCGTTCTTTGAATTCCAAGGAAAAGTTCGTAGATGCAAAAATAGCCCGTGTGCAGGAATCCATAAAGCAGTTTGAAGAGCTTCAGGTAAAGCAAAGGGAGATGATGAAAACTGCTCTCACTACTGCGGAGCTGCTTGAACCGGTGCCAAGAAGTGTCCTATTGGCATCATTGACAAATAACCTGCCACCGGCTGTGTCGCTGTTGAAACTGAAGCTGGTTCAGAAGGAGCCGAAGAATACCGGACACGTTACGACGAATAGTAGATATCGATCGGCACGGTCTGAAGGAGAAGCAGCTTTAACCAAAGTTTCCCCTGAGAAACTCCTGGAGACACAAATAGATATCGAAGGTATGGCCCCCAGTGACCTTCAGGTTGCTGCCTATATTGAGCGGCTCAGTAGCTCAAGTTTGCTTGATAGTGTGGCGCTGATTGAATCAAAAGAACGCAAAATCAAAGATGCAACATTTAGACAATTCAAGCTAACAGCAGTGCTCAGAAAAGATGTTCATCTTACCAAGGGGGATGTTGACAGAATCAGAGATAAAGCGGAGGAGTCCGTATATAACTTTTAGTGTTGATTTGGGTAACGGTCCCTATTATGGAGACTTCATCCAAACCAGTGCGTTTTAATGTGAGGGCAAGATTATGACAAGCGGTTTTAGAAAAGCTGTGTTTTTCATTTTGTTGCTGGGCGTAGCTGTGGTCGGTTACCAGTATATGATTAAGCCAGCAAACAAACATCTGGCGGAAGCAAGACAGCGGGTTGAAGGTAAATTTGCCAGACTGACAGAATTCGAAAAAACAACCGCAGCGGCAGAGGGCCTAACAAAGCAACTCGAGCAACTGCATGAGGCCATCAAATTTTTCGAAAGCAGGTTACCACCTACAAGCGAGATTCACAAGGTCCTCAAGCAAGTGACTGTAATTGCACAAAAGGAGGGCCTGAAACCCAAGACAATTCGAACATTACAGAAAAAGGACAATAGCGGTTATGTAGAGCAACCACTAAAAATGGAATTGAATGGGGACTTCAACTCGTTTTATGCGTTCCTGTTGGAGCTTGAGAAACTTCCTCGCATAATGAAAATTCGGGAGCTTGGATTAGACAAGCAAAAAGAGGGCGAGGGACAGATAGCAGCTAATTTTATAGTGAGCATATTTTTCCAGAACAAACCAGCCTTGAAAATAGCGCATCTCGAGCGGGATGCGGAATACGAGATACAGAAGTAAAGGGAGCTTAGTTATGTTACCATTTATGCGTGAGCAAGGTGTTGAGGATTTATCGGCACAAAAGCCGGCCGGCGCCGGTCGAGCTGTTCCTGGAATGCCGGGAGACGCGCAATCCCAAGAATATCTCACCGTAGCAACCCAAGATAAAGACGTTCGCAAGAGCACTATATTGGTTACTATTTTATTTAGCATAGGTCTTTTGTGTCTTTGGTTTATGATAAAAAAGAGCAAGCCCGAGGCGGCTTCAGCAGCACCATGCGAGATGGGAGAAACGCAGATCGAGGTTGCTATCACTCGGCTCACCGGCGTAAGCTCAGAAATGCTCGGCCGGATGGATAAGATCGTTAACAAATTCTATGAGTTTTCAGACGTGTTTCAGGTACAGGTTAACGAACTCGTAAAAAATCCATTTGAGCTTGAGACGTTCCTAAGAAACTTGAGGGAAAAAACTGATACTCAAGAGCAAGATATAGCCATTGCCGCGGAAATTATGAGACAACAGCAGTTGAGACAACAACAAGCAAGGGGCATGCAGCTTCTGAGCATTATGCAATCTGACGAGGGTAATTACTGTATGATTGACGACAGAATCCTCCATGAGGGAGATTCCATAAGAGGTTTTAAGGTTACACAAATCAGCAATAGTTTTGTCGCGCTTGAATGCAACCCCGAAAAAGAATCTGGGTCCTTACAAACCCAATCGCAAGACCTGAAAATAGTATTGAAGCTATCGGAATGAAACTGCCTTATTTATTCGAGAAAAAAGAAGGTTCATCGGGACCGGAAGGAAACTCGCAAGAGAATTTGGACGCCGGAACTGGAGACCCGATATGTCCCGAAAACGAGCCAGTGCGCGGGCTGAGCGACCTTTACTCTCCGGAACAAACTGTTGAGACTGAGTCGCACGTGCGTGACATCGCTGATGTCCTGCTGGATATGGAAAGGATTACGGCTGACCAGCACGAGCACCTGCGTCGGGATCAATCGGCAAAGCTGACTCCTGATGCTGCAACCTGGTTGTTGAAAGAGGGCCTAGCCAATGCTGATGATATCCTGATGGCCAAGGCTGAGTTGTGCGGCCTGGAGTTCCGGCATATTGCCCCGGAAAACGTAGAGAAGCACGTTTTTGAGAAACTCGACGTTGACTTTATAAAAAGAAGCGGCATTGTGCCAGTTACTGTAGAAGAAAATACTCTGGTTGTTGCAACAAGTGAGCCGGCAAATGTCTTTGCAATAGAGGATGTGAAAAGACAAACGCATATGGACCTGCGAGTTGTGGTCTGTAGCGCAGAAGACATCGAGACAGTGTGTGATTCTTTCAGGGAGGAAAGCCTCGATTACAACCTTGACGATATTATCAGTGATATGACGGAAGTGGAAGTAGTTCAGGACCAGAAGGATGATTCAGAAGACCTTGAAAGGATGGCAGGCCAATCACCTGTCATCAAATTCGTTAATTATCTGATTAGCAATGCAATACACGAGGGGGCCAGCGATATTCATATCGAACCCAAAGAAAAGTCTACCAAAATAAGACAACGTATAGACGGTGTACTTTTTGAAATGATGCAGGCACCAATGAAGATGCACCCTGCGATTGTCTCACGCATTAAAATTATGGCTAATCTTGATATTTCAGAAAGACGCTTGCCACAGGACGGCAAAATTTCTGTTCTTGTGAGTGGCAGAACAATTGATTTACGAGTTTCAACATTGCCTACAAGTCATGGTGAAAAAACAGTGATACGTGTGCTGGATAACAAATCAATTGTGCGAGGTCTTGAGCAGTTAGGTATGGAGCCTGATGTGTGCACAGCTTTTAGCCGGCAGATAGTACTGCCTCATGGGATATTACTGGTCACCGGCCCAACAGGTTCCGGCAAGAGCACAACTCTATACTCGGCATTGTGCCAGATGAACGGTGATAAATTGAACATCTCAACGGTAGAAGACCCAGTGGAATATGAGCTCGATTTTTGCAATCAGGTACAAACAAACGATAAAATTGGGCTGGACTTCGCTTCGGCACTCAGGAGTTTGCTGCGTCAGGACCCCGATATCATAATGATCGGTGAGATTCGCGATAACCAGACGGCTCGTATAGCAGTACAGGCCGCTTTAACAGGCCATTTAGTACTTTCAACACTCCACACCAATGATGCCGCCAGCAGCATCACAAGGTTGGTCAACATCGGAATTGATGCATATTTGATAGCTGCTTCATTAAATGCGGTGCTTGCTCAACGTCTGGTCAGAAAAATCTGCCCAAAGTGCAAGCAAACATACGAGGCGCCGGAACACCTGCGCAAGTGCCTGGAAAACTCAGGAGTCAGGCCGGAAGAACTTTTTGTAGGCAGGGGTTGTGACTACTGCAGAGGATCAGGCTATGTAGGCAGAGTGGGTATTTATGAACTATTGGTTATCGATGAAAGATTCAGAGATATAATTAACAAGGATTCTTCAATTAGTAATATGCGTCGCGCGTTTCGAGAAAGCGGGCAGCCAAGCTTGTTTGACGATGGTGTTAAAAAAATTAAGCAAGGTATCACTACAATAGAAGAAGTACTGCGTGTAACAGAAATCTATGACCAAAGCTCAGAGGAAGCTTTCGTTGAAAATATCGCGCAAACAAACGTAATGTCAGATACAAATTCCTGAAGGGATTATAACATGTTGGATGTAAAAACTATATTAGCAACGGCGATAGAAAACAAGGCAAGTGATGTCCATATCAATGTCGGGATGCTACCGGTGCTGCGAAAGAACACGGAATTGATCAAGATGAATTTTCCCGTCGTTACAAATGAAGATGCCAGAGAAATGGTTCTCGCTATGGTTGGGCCGGAAAAATTAAAAAAGTTCCAAGAAAACAAAGACCTTGATTTCTCGACAACTATCGATGATGGCCATCGGTTCCGTGTTAACGCTCATTACCAGCGTGATACGATTGCCATATCGTTCAGAGTGATTCCGAATCAGATTCTTTCGATAGAAGATTTACACCTACCGCCGATAGTAAAAGATCTGACGGACCTACCGAGAGGCTTGGTGCTCGTCACCGGCCATACCGGCTCCGGCAAAAGCACCTCGCTTGCTGCGATGATAAGCCTGATAAACACAAAGTACAGCAAACGCATAATTACCCTGGAAGACCCCATCGAATATTTGATAGAGAACGAAAATAGTATGATAGAGCAACGCGAAATTGGTTCCGACTGTCCGAAATTTGCGTCGGGGCTAAAACACGTGTTACGGCAGGACCCTGATATTATTATGGTAGGAGAAATGAGGGATCTGGAAACCACCAGTTTCACAATTACTGCTGCCGAAACCGGTCATCTGGTCTTTAGTACACTGCACACCATTAATGCACCTCAGACTATCGAGCGTATTATAGACATTTATCCCGCTAATCAACAGAACCAGATTCGGACGATGCTCGCTAACACACTGCAGGCTGTTATCTGCCAAACACTGTTTAAGAGGATAGATGAGCCCGGCATGGTACCGTGTACCGAAGTAATGCTGTGTACCTCCGCTGCCAGAAACTGTATCCGTGAGAACAGAATTTTCGAAATACCGAATATTATTGAGACTTCTCGCAGATTAGGCATGCGGACTCTGGATAACAGCATAGCTGAAATGTATTCCAAGGGCTACTTAGACAGGGAAGAAGCAGTCATGCGCTCAAGCAATCCCGGCAAGATGGAGAAAGTACTCGCCCCTGTCAGTGAATCTGAGGTTGCTCAACCACCCGAGACAATAAGTGCAGAAAGGTAAGGTTTGTAAGATGCCTGAAGAATCTTCTCGTAATTACGAAAGTGCTACCGCAATCGCGGACAACTGGGAACAAACCACAACAGAAACCAACCAAAGGCCCCGCAGACACACTGCTGCCAAATGGTACCATAATACATCTGATGGCCAACTTACGCTTTTACAAAGAATAAAGAATTTCAAACTCGAATTCGGGCCGAGCAGGAAGGACCTGCTGAACTTTACTAGTCAGCTTGCGGTTATGGTCCGAGCAGGAATAAGTCTTCAGGATTCGCTTGAATCGATAGCCAGCCAAAACGAAAACCAGAAATTCAAGGCCGTCATCACCGACTTAAAAAATCAAATCGAGGCTGGGCAAAGTTTTTCACAGGCGCTTGCTGAGCATCCGCAAGTATTCAGCAATCTTTATATAAATATGGTGGCTGCAGCAGAGGTTTCCGGCTCGCTTAGTGATATGCTGCGAAAATTAGCAGAGTATCTGGACCAGGAGGCTGAAACTCGCTCGCAAGTCAAATCTGCCTGTGTTTATCCGATTATCATAGCAGTTATGGCAGTTTCAGTGACTATTTTCCTTTTATGCTTTGTCCTGCCAAGGTTTACTGCAATATTCGCAGGAAAAGAACATTTGTTGCCTCGGCCAACCACAATGTTGATGGCCAGCAGTGCGTTCCTGCGTACTTACTGGATTCTTATTTTGCCGGCTTTTGGTGCTTCACTATGGGGTTTTTGGTACTTTATAAACACAAGTTCTGGCCGTCTGTGGTGGGACAAAACAAAGTTGAGATTGCCTCTCATAAAAATCCTGTGCAGGAGCCTTTATATAACCAGAGGTCTGCACACAATGGGTGTTCTGACAAGGGCAGGTGTGCCAATTCTCAATACTATTTCGATAACAGCTCATATATCCGGAAACGTGCTCTACAAAAGTATGTGGCTCGGTGTTCACGAAGAGGTTCGCCAAGGCAAAAAAATCGCGTCGAGTCTGAACCGATATAATCTAATGCCGAACAATGTTATCCAAATGATAAAAAGTGGTGAAGATTCAGGTAATATGAGCGATGTACTCAGGGACATCTCCAATTATTACGCAAGAGAACTCAAAACCGTTATAAAAACAGTAACGTCGATGATAGAACCCATAATGATAGTCGCGATGGGTATTTTAGTTGGCTTTATCGCCATGAGTATAATTCTACCGATATTTAAGATGTCCAGCATTGTTATGGGCAAATAAATTCGTCGCCCTCGTATCGAG
>CAYSLN010000087.1:0-9362 GCA_964431825.1 uncultured Pirellulales bacterium
CCATAGAAGCAGAGACAACTGATTAGGTGTAAATGCACCTCTATCCCTGAAATAATCAATAAAGCTAGAGATATTAAACTCCTCATCTTTCTTTCCGAGTTGAATCAAAGCTTCAATCATTCGTTTTTGCTTCGCGTCAGTAATAAGTTTTCGGCGATCTCGAGAAACGGCCTTTTGAGTATCTTTCTGGTCAAGAATGTTACCGGAGTCATCTACGGCTCTAATATCAAATCTAGTGATACACTCTGACCCAATAAGAAGTTCCGATCTAGTGTGACGATTACGGATTGTGAATTGGTATCTAATATCTTTATGTCCGCATAGCTCGCAATCTTCGCACGGACATTCCAAATCATAAGTATCACCAGTGTAGTGCCACTCAGCTAGAGCTTTTCGGATATCGCGTTGTTCTATGCTAAGCGGAAAAATCGATTTCTTTACCCGCTCTAGCCAGGTTCCCATGGAATTACCGTCGAATATAATAATCTAAAACACGATTCAGCACGTGAGATAGGCAAAGCTGGCATCTCACGGGTTACACTGATTTTATGCTACTATTATTTTAAAATGGCGAATGTCCACAGTCTTTCAACTGCGAAAGACCGTATTAGCCCGGCAATGCCTCAGTTATTGTATGAACGATTCCAATTCTGATACCTCGCATCTCCACTTCTTCAAAGAAAGGAGCATCACCATTAAATTCTATTAGCTGGCCTAGTCTTCCCTCCTCTGTTCTGGCTATATATCTAATTATGGTGTTGAGCATTCGATAGCCGAATTCGTTTACTGAGATAGCTGGACTTTTAGAAAAGATTGGTTCTCCAATATTCAGCCTAGCAAAATTTCCGATTGCATCATTAACGTTTCTGCTAAAGTGGATATTTTGCAGGACACGAGAAGTGTCTTGGGCGTAATAAGGGAATAGAGGCAGAATGTAACCTCGTTTTAAATGACGAAACAGAAAATCCTCGTATAAGTGGAATAATTCACTTGGGGGTAATAATGGAGCAAGAGAAGGCGAACGCGACGGGGAAATGTATCTATTAGCTTCGGATTGGAATGTTAATAATTCATCAAAGGTGATTCGCTTCTTAGAAGCAAGTGAGTTTTCTAGTTCCTTTGCTGAAATGAAAACAAAGTCACCCGGTTCACGGTACAGGTAATATGAACCCAAACAACCAGAGAAATCTGGGATGGCTATATCCCTTTGAGGGAAGATTCCCATTACACCCCTAAATTCTGGCCAGTTTGAAAGGAAATACAACTGCTCCTTATCAATGCCCCACGTATACGGCTTATTGGTATCTCGCTTTGCTTGGATTACCGTTAATTTTTGTAGCAATGGTGATCTGCTTCTAGTTAGGGTAGATACAATCAAGAGGTCACCTAATTCCTTCTTGGCTTTCTTTCCGTAATAGTCGAACTCAATCTGAGATCTGTTGCCGTGGATGAACATCGATTCCAATTTGAAATGAAAACTACCACTTGAGTTTAATGTTTCAACTGTTTTTTCAACAAGCTCAATTTCATCACCATCATTAAGATAAACTTGCGAAAGTACGTTCTGTATGGAATTACAGACTCGTTTTTCTTCACGAATGAAGGAGTCGCTCATGGCTGTTTTATTGAACTCAATAATACCTTGTATAAAGTCTTGCATAGGATTCTCTCAAAAAAATAAATCCAAGATGTCTCACTTGGTTGCTCGCGTAAATTCGTGTCTCGCGTCTGGATTCCGCATCAAGTGCGGAATGACAAACGGACGATTCAAGGAAGTATTGCCCCTGGGTGTTCTATTCCACGGGGTAAAGATAACATAAAAGAAGCGTGAAAGTCAAAGGGAAAATCAATTGGTTATTTTGTGGAAGATTGCCGCGTCGGCCTTCGGCCTCCTCGCAATGACAATTCGGATTGCGTATATCGCAGAAGAAAGAACAAAGAATACAGAAAACAGAAGTTGTTTATTGTGGGGTGTCCTGGTTCAGGGCTGAGCGGATGATTTTGGCGCGGAGGACATCTCTGTGCGTCGCGTCCAGAGGTTTTCCGTAGTTTAACTGCAGATGAGCGGGCAGAGTCAGCATGAACAGTCGATTTATGGTGGCGATAGAGACGCCGGGATGTTTATCTGCCTTGCCGCCGGTGAGGGCGCAGAGGCGTTCTATTGCAGGGGTCGAGGCGCCCATGTGCTCGCGCATATTGATACCCAGACGGAGGTGACTTAGCAGGAACAACGCCTCATGTGAGCTTATCAAGTGGGCGTTCTGCAGCAGCGCCATCGCCCGAGAAATCTTGTCATCGAGAGTATCAACCTGCTTGTCGAGCAGATGGCTCCTCGCGGCCTTTTCGTAATCGACTATCTCAGGAACTATGAGGTTTTCAAATTGAGAGACTATTGTCTCCTCGGATACTCCAAGCGTTACCTGATTGGAAACCTGATATAAATCGCTTACTGCTTCGGTACCTTCTCCGAAAAGCCCCCGCACAGCCAGGTTCATATCCCTGGCGGCATTGAAGAGCTTCTCTATCTGGCCGGTCATCTTCAGAGCGGGCAGGTGAAGCATTACAGAGACCCTGATGCCTGTGCCCAGATTTGTGGGGCAGGCCGTCAGGTATCCATAACGAGGACTGAATGCATATTTGACCTTTTGCTCTATCATATCGTCGATATGGTTTACCTGTTGGGAACAGGCGGACAACTGGGAGCCACCTTTGAGGACCTGGATTCGGAGATGGTCCTCTTCGTTAATCATAGCGGTAAAGAATTCTCTGCGGGCGATAACAACGCCTCGCGGACCTTTGGCCAGGGCGTGGTGTCGGCTGATGAGATGCCTTTCCACCAGGAAATCTCTGTTCAGGGCAGGAGCTTTGTCTACACTTACATAAAATACTTTATCTCCAAGCTCAAGTGACTCCAGAACATCTTTTAGCTGCTTGAGTATATCTGATTTTTCAGCGGCTGAGCAACGACTGAGAAATTTATGGCCAGCGAGATTTCTCGCCAGGCGAATCCGCGAAGATATAACTATATCAGCTAACGGTCCCGAGCCGTCAAACCATTCGTTTATGTCACTACTTATATCAGTCAGCTTCATAATTAGTATTTAGTTCGTAATTTGGTAATCACCGCCCAATATGCCATTCGCTAAACACTACACCTAACCGCCATCACCCAGTTGACTTATTTTGTCCCGCAGTTCAGCTGCCAGCTCATAATCTTCGCTTTGCACCGCAGCATCCAGCTGCTGGCGCAGGTTTGAGCGCTCTATTTGTTTCTTTGTCTCCTTTGGCATCCTTGAAGGGACCTTCCCGCAGTGTCTTGTCTTGCCATCCTGGGCCTTTCTGATGAGGGACAGCAGTGATTTTTCAAAAACCTTATAATCATTGGGACAGCCCAGAGTTCCTTCACTGCGGAATTGATCCAGTGTAAAGCCGCAGTCCGGGCAAGAGAGGTCCTGCTGCATCTCGCCAAACAGCTCCTCATCCGTCGGCTGGACGGCAAGCAGGCTGCTGAGAAGCTCGTTTATAGATATCTGGCTCTTTGCAGCAACGCCCTGCTCGGCGGCACATTGTTCACAAAGGTGCATCTCGTTGCGCAGCCCATCAGTTATCTCAGTCAGGTGAATAGTGGCTGTTCTTTTGTTACAAATCTGACACTGCATAATAAACTCAAATCTCTCTCGGCCTCGCCCTTTTGCGAGCATCGAGCCTTGTTATCTTATTATACCAGAATCCAGTTAAAATATCGTCAAATTTAACGACCCGCTCCAAAGCTATCTGCCTGCTCAGCCACTGAATTTTGCCGAACAGCCCGGTTCTTCAACGACCCTTACGCTACTTAATTTTACGCCCTTTGGGAGACTGGAATCGAGCTTTTCGTATATATATTTGGCTACGTTCTCAGCCGATGGGTTGTTCCGCTGAAAATAATCGATTTTGTCCAGCGGTATATCATTAAACTCAGACACGATATTATCGACCACCGCCCTGAGTCGATGAAAATCCACCACAAAACCCATACTGTTGAGGCCAGTGCTGCCGACATCGACACTAACCAACCAGTCATGATTGTGCGCAGGCTCCTTTGAACCGTCCGGCAGTGTCAATTGATGCGACGCTCGAAAGCTTGTTTCAACACTGACCGTAAACAAAGCAAAACTCCAAATAAAATTAAAGAAACGAGACTCAAGTCTGTAGCCCCGGCTGTGGGGTTCCGGGTCTTTCCTTAATACGTTGTTGCAAACGTTCATGGACGTTTTGGGGAATCAGGTTCGAAAGGTCTCCGCCCAGCGAAGCTATCTCGCGAATCAGTGTCGAGCTGGTAAAACCATACTGCTCACTGGTCATAATAAAAACTGTCTCTATCCCTGCGACCGCCCGGTTAGTCATAGCAAGCTGAAACTCATACTGAACATCGGTCAGGCTTCGCAGACCACGCAGGATAACATCCGCCTTTTTCTGGGTAGCATATTCAACTGTCAACCCGTCAAAACCCTCTACCGTAACACCCGGCATATCGTCTATCAATTCGGCTATCATCTCCACTCGCTCCGGTGGCGTGAAAAGCTGGTTTTTAACCGGACTTCGACCAACCGCTACGATTAGCTCGTCAAAAAGTTTCATCCCACGGTTGATAACATCCAGGTGTCCATTTGTAATCGGGTCGAACGAACCGGGGAAAATCGCCCTTACAAACTTTCTACCCATCATTATTCCTTTCGTTATCGGGGTAGTCAGGAAGCTATTATACAAATGCCTGCAAAAACAATCAAGGACGTTTGAATCCGACAACTGTCTCAAAGATTGCTCGCCGCACCGCCCGGTTATTTGCCTTTTTCTTTCCTGGCTTTTGTGCCGAGCAGCAATATCGGCGAGGCTATCGCAATAGAGGAATAGGTGCCTATTATAATGCCAAAACCTATTGCGAAGGTAAAGCCCCTCAGGGCCTGGCCACCGAAGATGTACATTATCAGTACGACTATAAACGTAGTGAAGGATGTCAAAACGGTTCGTGAGATAGTCTGATTTATACTGTTGGTGATTGTCTGCGAGGTCAGTCGGGCCCTGTGGCGATTCTCACGGATACGGTCGAAAACAACAATGGTGTCGTTAAGCGAATATCCAATCAGCGTCAGAAAAGCGGCTATCATTGCCAGGTTGATTTTAAAATCCCCAATCAGAAGTTTTTGGCCGATTGGTGTTGACGCGATATATGTACAGGCGGCCACAGCGCCGAGCGTGATACATACATCATGCACGAGTGCCGCAATTGCGGCAAGGCCATAGCGGACATTTCCAAAACGAATCCAGACGTAAGTGACTATTGCAAATAACGACAGGACTATGGCTACCAACGCTCTCGTCTTTTGCTCTGCTCCGACTGAGGGGTCTATCTGTGTTACCCGCGGCAGAGATGTTTCCAGTCTGCTTGCCGCCAGGACTCTGGCTGTCTCGTTTTCAACAAACCGGCTCCACTCATCCGTTGCCAATTCACGCAGTCCTGCTTCCGGCTCAACGCTCATATAAACAAAAGAGTTCACAGGCTGGTTCGGTTCCTTTGCTGCCATATTCGGGCCGAGAATCTTGTAAGAATACCAGTTAAGCTCCCGCGTATCAGGTTTGAATCGCAAATCTTTTAATCTCTGGTCGAGCTCCTGCAGCGTTGCGGCTCTTGCGATTTTGCACTCCATCCTGACGCCACCCAAAAAGTCGACAAATTCCGGGTAAGAGTCGATAAGCTCTTCTGTTATTTTCTCCTTCGAGGTAATTTCAGGCCCGAGGTTCTGCTGGATTTCCAATTCATCTGCGAAAGCTGTTTTTATCGTATCGTTTACAACCTCATCGACTTGTGGCCTGGATATGCTGGCAAGCGGAAAAGCCGCGCTCAGTACATTTTCGACCAGAGAGGGATTCGCCTGGCTGGTCGTCACGACGAATAAATCACTGGCCGGGTCAGGCTGTGTTACCTGCAAATTATTTAGTTTGCCGGCAAACTCGGCCTGGGCCTTTTTAATTGCTGAAGTTAATTTCTCCACAGTGCGCTCACCTGTCTGCCCGGGCCCGGTAAAAGTAACCGTAGAGGTGGTTTTGTTTGTCTGGGTGGTTGTAATTTCATACTGCGTACCCGATTTTCCAATACTGTAAACATTTGCCGCCGCAAGAGCAGGATTATCAAAATCGGTTGCGACTTCTCGTATCATATCTTCCACGTACTGCCTGGTTCGCGCTTCTTTAAGATTGATTTGAACAGAGGTCCCGCCGGTAAATTCGATGTCATATTTATTGTTCTTTGCATTGTCTCTTGTAAAGAAGACAAATAAGCCCGCTGCAATAAGCAGAATCGAGACGCCAAAAAAGACCGGCCTTAACGCCATCCAGTTTATGTTCGGCTGGTGTATTAGACGGAGCATAAATAAATGGTCTTTGATAATTCGCCTGCCTAAAAGGAATTGGAAGATTAACCGCGTTACGAACAATGCGGTAAACATACTCGATACGATGCCGAGCATAAGCACGATAGCAAAGCCTTTTATCTCTTCCGAAGCAACCCAGTAAAGAATCGCAGCAGTGATGAATGTAGTAATGTTGGCATCCAGAATCGCTCTGAATGCCCTTTGGTAACCGTTCTTTATGGCGGTTGCCAGGCCCGAGCCTTTCTGCTGCTCTTCGCGGATTCTTTCAAATATCAGTACGTTGGCGTCGACGCTCATGCCAATGGTCAGTATGATGCCGGCGATGCCCGGCAAGGTGAAGGTGGCCCTGACACCCGCCATAATTGCCAATACAAACAAAATGTTCATCAGCAAGGCTGCATCTGCAATTGAGCCGGAAAGCATATAGTAGACGAGCATACAAACCATCACTACAATAAGGCCAATGAATCCGGCTTTGACACCCCGGTCGCGATTATCAGCACCGATGGACGGGCCAATTGTCTTTACTGATATGGGCTGCTCTATCAACCTGGCGGGCAAAGAGCCGGCATTTAGCTTGTTGACCATGTCTGCAACTTCCGTTTGAGTGAAGCTGCCCGTTATTACTCCCTGTGTGCGTATCTGGGATTCGATGTTAGGCGCTGACATCGCAATGCCATCGAGCAGGATGCAAAGTGGCCGACCGATGTTTTTCCCGGTAACGTTGGCAAACAGCTTTCCACCTCTTTCATCGAGCAGAAAACCGATGGCCCTTCGGCCCATACGGTCCGTACTCGGCTGTGCCTTTTCCAGCTTCCATTCTCTTTTATTGGGGCTGTGCAGCATGCACTCATCCGACTGGTTGCTTGCCAGAACATAATATTTGTCACCAAACGAAGCGACAATCGAATTAGGGTTCTTCCATTCTTTAATATTTTCTATTTCACACCATATATATTTGTTGTCCGACGCATATTTGGGACCTTTTTCCGTCAGAGACTTGGCATAAGCATCAATCTCGTCGGGATTCAGTTCGGTACGATCCACAGTAGGCAGTATTCTAAACTCCAGTATACCGGCCCCTTTGAGCATTCGCTGAATGTCTTTGGGGTCATCGAGTCTGCCTTTGAAAGGACGGTATTGCTCGAATAATTCAACCAATCTGTCAATTTCATTTATTCGGTCCGGAAACTCGATCTTGAGCTGCTCAATCGCCTTGGCTCTTTTAGCTGATTTTTGCCCACCCATCTCCAGCACAAAACTTATCTGGTCTTCAGTAAGGTTTAGTTTGTCAAGTTCTCTTTTTGCTTGTTCGTACTTAACGTTCATGCCTAATTCAGGGTCGGTTAGCTGCTCAACAACCCCGGACCACTCGGCGTACATCTCGACATAAACGGTCAACAGCTCGATATTGCCTTTAGAATCAGAGACCTCTTTCAATGACTCCTGCAGTTGTTGCTCGGTGAGTTTGGCCCAGCCACTTCTGTTGAGTTTTATCTGGTCGAGGTCAAGGCCGGCTGTTGTAAGTTCCAGCTCCTGCGCTTTGAGTTTCGAATCAATCTGGTCTCTTTTGTCTTGCAGCTCTCTTCGCTGGTCGTAAGAATCGGCGAGGTCCCCAAGAATCGTCATTCTGTTCGGGTCTCCCAGCGCGAAATCATTGTAATCCTGGGCTCTCTCTTGTGGCGGCAGTTGGAGGCAGCGCATAATCTTCGCCGCAGAAACGTTCTTCTCCAGAAGTTCCTCCAGGGCCGTTTCATAAGCCCGGCGTTTTTCCCGTGCTTCTGCGCTCGCCAGAGGCATTTGTATTTCGAAGCGGGTCCCGCCTTGCGGCCTCCAGACGAGATTTTGAATATCGGCGGGGTCTATTCGCCTTCGCAGAACGGTTATCATCCTCTGAGCCAAATCATCCTTTTCCGTTTCTCTGAGTCCCTGGGTATCAATTTCGTAGATAAGACTCGTACCACCTGCCAGGTCAATACCGGGCCTTAGGGTTTTGTTTGGGGGATATAAAGTCCAGGCCGCGACGGCCACAAGAACAATAATTAAAATAAATTTCGGAAACATACTCTTGTTCATAACTTCCTCGTATTCGCATTGCATTGACCGGCAGTAAGACCGCCGGCTAAATATTAAAGGCTAATCCTTATCTCTCGAGACATTTTTGCCGATGGCCGAAGACGCGATTTTTATCTTCGTGTTGTTCGACTCATCAATTTTCAACGTAACCTCGTCATCCTTAATGTCCACTATAGTCCCGATAATTCCACCAATTGTTCGGACCTTGTCGTTTTTCTGTAGTGACTTAACCATCTGTTTGTGTTCCTGTTGCTTCTTTCGAGGCCCTCTAAAGAGCAAAAGGTACATCATAAGAAGAATCAAAATAAACGGGAGAAATGCAGTTAAAGAAAATCTTTGCGTTCCGGTCTCTTGAGCAGGCATATTGGAGTCGGCTTTAGTGGCTGTCATTGTTTCGGTGCTTTCCTCGGCGAGAGGCGTCGATTTAACAGTTGATGACGCATCTTCACCCGGGGCCTGAGCTAAAATCCATAAATTATCCATTTCCACTTTCCTTTCTTGATTTACAGAATAATCCGGATAGCGTATACCGAAGAGGGGAAATTGTCAAACTCCAATTGACAATATCGACTGAAAAACGCAGATTCATGGCCCTTCTGCACTTTTTCGAATGTCCCTGCGAGTCACATCGCAACACATTGCAGCAGGTGAAAGCTAAAACGCCGGATGCTAACCAGATTCATACTTTTTCGATTCTTCAGCCGCCCAGTCGGCAAATTCGCCTTTTTTCAGGGCCAGTCTTATTTTAGCCATTAGTCTCTGATAGAACCTCAGATTGTGCATGGACAACAAAATTGGGCCGAGCATTTCTCCGCAGTTGAAGAAATGCCTCAAGCTGGCCCGGCTGAAGTTTCTGCAGCAGTAACAATCACAGGC